>CALKUJ010000349.1 GCA_937996825.1 uncultured Polynucleobacter sp.
TAAAGCATGCTGACTAGTCGATAAGAAAAAGCCTGGCATATCAAATATATTGATGGGTTCGATCAAGAGTTTGATATCAGATTTTTTTAATTCTTCTGCTGCATAAGTTAAATTTTCAACAAATGTTTTTTGAGCTTGATTGCGGCTAATGCCTTCGGGCAAGATGCCTGCCAAACAATTTAATTGCTTCACACCCAAATGTTGGGCATGCCTGATGGCATCAGGAATGCCCTTTCTAAATTCTTCCACCCTAGATGGATCGCAAGCCAAACCGCGATCACCTTTGGACCAATCACCCCCACGCAAGTTATGCAGCACCATGGGTAACCCCTGTTGAGTCATCAGCTGTGTGATTTCATTCAAGGCTGCACCTGAATTCTCTTGGTATGGGAATTGGCATTCAATGGCCTCGAATCCATCATCCTTAGCAGCCTTGATCCTTTCTAAAAAAGGCAGGTGTGCATACAGCAATGAGAGATTCGCGGCAAAACGAGGCATAAATGACCTAATTATCAATTCAGTGATTTAATTATGGCATGCGCATCATTTCAATTTCCACGGGCAAGATTGCACCTTTATTCGGCGTTGACCATCCTGATCATCGGGTGGTGAATTCTGGTATCAAAAAAGAGATCGTCAGTTCTTTAGATAAACCTATCAGCATCAAAGTCAGAACTGTTGGCCTGGATGGAGACGAGCAAGCTGACTTCAGCGTGCATGGTGGACTTGAAAAAGCTATCTATGCTTATCCAAGTGAACACTACACCTTTTGGAATGAATTACTCAGCAGAGAAACCAAAAGAACCAATCCAATTGGTTTTGGCTTTGTTGGAGAAAATCTCAGTGTTGAAGGCTTCTCAGAAGATGCTGTTTGGGTGGGCGATAACTGGCTGATTGGCGACGTTGAACTTGAGGTCGTCAAGCTGAGAGAGCCCTGCTTTAAATTCAATGCCCGCATGGGCTATAAGGGTGCATCAAAAGCCATGATTCAATCAACACGCTCGGGCTGGTATCTGAAAGTTCATAAAGGCGGGAATATCAAGGCCGGGGATACGATCATCGTGCAAGCGGGTCGCAGAGAAATGAGTATCCAGCAACAGAATCATTTTTTATTGCGCAAAGAGTCGCAAAAGGATTTGTTTTAAATGAGCACCATGAACATTCTATTTGTTTGCATGGGCAATATCTGTAGAAGTCCAACAGCTCATGGGGTGTTTCGTCAATACATTGAAGAATCCGGCTTATCTCATCAAGTGACGGTTGACTCTGCGGGGACGCATGCCTATCACGTCGGTGAAGCGCCAGATGCTCGCTCTCAAACACATGCACTCAAGCGTGGCTATGATTTATCAGATCTAGCAGCTCGACAACTAGAGGAAAAAGATTTTGATCACTATGATTTATTGTTAGTGATGGATTGGGAAAACTATGCACTGACAGAGCAGCGCTGCCCTCCCAATAAAAAACACAAAATTCGACGCCTGACAGAGTTTTGTAAAGTCAATCAAGCGAGCGTTGTTCCAGATCCTTACTACAAAGGTAGCGAAGGCTTTGAGGAAGTGCTTGATTTGGTTGAGGACGCTTGCGATGGTCTACTTGATCATGTGAGACAAAGACTGTTGCGTTGAGTCCAATCATTTGTAGGAAATTTCTTACAACTAAATCAACCTTGGCTGATTTTAAAAATCAAAAATTTAAGGCAAGCTCTTCCATTCATTTACTTGAGAGCTGACATGTCTATCTACCTACAAGATCAAAACACATCCGAGTCATCACAGTCCCATATTTTTACTCTCACCTGTCATCATGACGGTAAACAAAGCATCAAAGATCCGGGCATCAAGCCGAATGACCTACCCAAAGAGAATGTGAAGATTGTTGATATTCGTCTGATTGAACTGATTAAAAAGGAAGATGACTTTAAAGCTTTATTGTTCGAAGATCTTTACAGAAAAATCACCTTCGATAAGTTAACCAATCCAAAGGTTCTGGCAGACAAGATTCAATTCCCCATCAAAGATACTTTGGCTTTATACAAAGGGGATCTTAAAAAGATCAATACCTTCAGATTACTTCATGCTATTGCTCAGTTTGGCTATGACATTCATGTCTGTATGCGACCAACTGTAGGTTATATGCCTGGAGAAGTCTATTTGGAGCGCTGAGAAATTCACATTGATCAATCATCTCGCTACATTCCTATAACGCTTGAAAAACCATTTCCTGATGTAGGTGGCAATGCCACCTCCCATCAACATGCCAAAGACAATTGGGTTATCCATCAACAATTGCCAAATGCCTTGACCTGACTCAACACCCATCTGAATAGTTTCAGTGATTTCACCCAACTCATCTGAATTAATCAATTTATCAACCAATAACTCGCACATGGCCTGACTCATGACGCAACCTTATAGTCTGCCGATGAAAACCAAGGTGGCCAATTTACCCAAGCC
>CALKUJ010000350.1 GCA_937996825.1 uncultured Polynucleobacter sp.
AGCTGACCTGTATACCATCAGGCTTCACTTCCGCCTTAGCAGCACGCGTCTTGAGCATGATTTTTTCAAAACGTCCGGCATTGAACTTCTCCCAGACCTTTTCCAAATCACGATCTGCACCAGCCATCAAACCATCTAGCATTTCAGCAATGTCAATTTTGCTACCCAAGGTGCTATAGACAGTTGCCATCTCTAAGCCAATGATGCCTCCACCGATGACCAACATTCGCTTAGGCACCTTCTCCAACTTTAAGGCACCAGTACTATCAACGATTCTTGGATCTTTGGGCAAGAAAGGCAACATCACCGCCTGGCTTCCTGCAGCAATGATTGCTTTTTGAAAGCGAATCACTTCCTTCTGACCATTGGTTTTCTTAGAGCTACCCTCAGTGACCTCTACTTCAACGTGATACGCATCCAAGAAACGACCAATGCCACGCACTGTTTTAACTTTACGCGCCTTGGCCATTCCAGCAAGACCACCGGTTAACTTTCCAATCACGGATTCTTTGTGAGTGCGTAATTTATCAATTTCAATCTTTGGAGCGCCATAAGAAATACCATGAGCTGCCATGGCTTTGACTTCGTCCATGATGGCTGCTGTGTGCAACAAAGCTTTTGATGGGATACAACCCACGTTCAAGCACACCCCACCCAGGGTTGCGTAACGCTCAACGATGATGGTGTTCATGCCAAGGTCTGCGCTTCGGAATGCTGCACTGTAACCACCAGGACCCGCACCCAAAACCAACATGTCGCATTCATGATCAACTTTTCCAGCGTAAGAACCAGCTGCAGGAGTACTCAATCGAGGAGCTTCAGCTTTTGGAGCTGTTTCTTTCACTGGGGCTGTTGTTGCTGGAGTACTGGCAACTGCTTTCGCAGCCTCAGCTGCCTCAAGCGTTGCAATCACCATGCCTTGATTGATTTTGTCACCAACCTTCACATTGATAGACACAATCTTGCCTGCTTGCTCACTAGGCACTTCCATGGTTGCTTTGTCTGACTCCAACACCAAGAGTGCTTGTTCTTTTTCAACCTGATCACCCGGCTTGACCAAAACCTCAATCACCGGCACATCATGAAAATCACCAATATCAGGAACTTTGATTTCTACTGTAGGCATATCAATTTTCCTTAAAGAACAACACGACGGAAGTCAGCCAATAATTCAGCCAAATAAACGTTGAATCTTGTTGCTAAGGCACCATCAATCACGCGGTGATCTGCGGTCAGTGACAATGGACAAATCAATTTAGGTACAAACTGTTTACCATCCCAAACAGGTTTCATCGTGGCTTTGTTAACACCCAAAATAGCCACTTCAGGGGCGTTGATGATGGGCGCAAAGTAAGTTCCGCCAATACCACCCAAAGATGAGATGGTGAAAGAAGCACCCTGCATTTGATCAGGCTTTAATTTGCCTTCACGCGCAAGCTTGGCCAACTCACCAGTTTCCTTAGCGATTTCAAAAATACCTTTTTTATCAGCATTCTTCACCACAGGTACCACCAAACCATTCGGTGTGTCTGCGGCAAAAGCAATGTGGAAGTATTTCTTCATCACCAAGTTATCGCCATCCAATGAACTATTGAACTCTGGATACTTCTTCAAAGCATTGACAGCGGCCTTGATCAAGAAAGCCAACATGGTGACTTTGATTCCTTGCTTTTCATTGTCCTTATTAGTCATGACACGGAATGCTTCTAAGTCAGTGATGTCAGCATCTTCGTGATAAGTCACAGCTGGGATCATCACCCAATTGCGAGACAAGTTCGCAGCAGATAATTTCTGAATACGAGACAGCGGTTTGGTTTCTGTTTCACCAAATTTGCTGAAGTCGATTTTTGGCCAAGGCAATAAATTCAATCCACCTGACGCGTATACAGGTGCTCCTGCTGGCGAAGCCGCCTGCCCAGTCATGATGTTTTTGACATATGCTTGAACGTCTTCTTGAGAAATTCTGCCTTTTGCTGATGTCCCGATTACCTTGGTTACATCAACACCAAGTTCTCTAGCAAACTTTCGAACTGATGGACTTGCGTGGCTGATTGCACCCGTTGCAGGAATAGATTCTGTGCGAGGGACTGATACTTGAGGAGCGCTCTGAACTGGTGCTGGAGCGCTTGCTGCTGGAGCTACAGGGGCAACTGATGCTGGTGCTGCTGCAGGTTTACTTGTGGCTGTAGAAGAACTAGCAGCAGACGAGGATTCAAGGATCACAACCAAATCACCTTCAGAGATGCTATCTCCGACCTTCACTTTCACCTCTTTCACAACACCAGCGTGCGAGGAAGGAACATCCATGGTGGCTTTATCAGATTCCAAAGTCACCAATGATTGTTCTTTCTCAACCACATCACCGGGTTTGACGTGAACTTCGATCACAGGAACACCCTTGTAATCGCCAATATCAGGCACGTTTACATTCACCAACCCACCTACAGATGGAGTGGCCGCAGGTGCAGCAGATTTTTGAGGAGCAACTGCCGCAGGAGAGACTGCAGGAGCAGCCTGAGTTGATGCAGAGCCAGATTCTTCCAAAAGAATGACCACATGACCTTCTGAAATACTGTCGCCCACTTTAACTTTGACTTCTTTCACCACGCCAGCATGTGATGAGGGAACATCCATGGTGGCTTTATCTGATTCCAAGGTCACCAATGATTGCTCTTTTTCAACCACATCACCAGGTTTGACGTGAACCTCGATCACAGGAACGCCGTCATAATCTCCAATATCAGGAACTTTGATTTCTATCACTTGGCTCATCTTAGTTTCCTCACACAGTCATTGGGTTTGGTTTTTTAGGATCAAGGCCGTATTTCTTGATGGCCTCTGCAACCTTCTTGTGCTCAATCTGACCTTCATCAGCCAAAGTTTTGAGCGCTGCAACAGTTACCCAGCGACGATCTACCTCAAAGAAGTGACGAAGCTTCTCACGTGTGTCAGAACGGCCATAACCATCAGTACCCAACACGGTATATCTCTTTCCGATATTTTGAAGAGCCGGTCTAATTTGTTCTGGGTACAAACGCACATAGTCTGTAGCAACAATCACTGGACCAGTCGTATCTTTCAACATTTTCTCAACATGAGAAAGAACTGGCTTATCGGTTGGATTCAACATGTTTTGACGTGATACAGCATTCCAATCACGGCCCAACTCTGTGAAGCTTGGGCAACCCCAAATATCAGAAGCAACACCCCAATCGTCACGCAACATATTGGCAGCTTCAATCACTTCACGGAAGATTGTGCCGCTACCAAGTAGCTGAACTTTGAGTTTGGCTTTGGCATCACCAACACTTGTTAAACGATACATACCCTTCAAGATGTCATTTTCAGCACCCTTAGGCATTGCTGGGTGAGCATAGTTTTCATTCATCAAAGTGATGTAGTAATAAACATCATCCTG
>CALKUJ010000351.1 GCA_937996825.1 uncultured Polynucleobacter sp.
GTGCCTCTCGCTACATTTCTGAAGATTTTGCTGAAGCCTTTGCAATGGAATGTGAGGCAATGAAGCGTGTGCGTAATGACATGGGTTTGACCAACGTTGAAATCATGATTCCGTTTGTGAGAACTGTGAAGCAAGCTGAGAAAGTTATTGGTTTGTTAGGGAAGCATGGTTTGAAGCGCGGAGAGAATGGTTTGCGTGTCATCATGATGTGCGAAATCCCATCGAATGCTATCTTGGCTGAGCAGTTCTTAGAACACTTTGATGGCTTCTCTATTGGCTCAAATGACTTAACTCAGTTAACACTTGGTTTAGATCGAGATTCAGGTATGGAATTACTTGCCATTGACTTTGATGAGCGTGATCCAGCAGTTGAGTTCTTGGTGGCCAGAGCGATTGAGACATGTCGCGCCAAAGGTAAGTACATTGGTATTTGCGGTCAAGGTCCTTCAGATCATCCTGATTTCGCTAAATGGTTAATGGATAGGGGTATTACTTCGATTTCATTAAATCCAGATAGCGTTGTGGATACATGGACTTTGTTGGCTAAGTAATAGAGCAATAGCAATAAAAAAGCGGACTAAATTAGTCCGCTATCTTGGAGCCCGAACGCATAATTCGGGCTTTTTCTATTTGCCAATCTCTATCTTTTGAGGCTTCGCGTTTATCGTGTTGTTTTTTACCGCGACCTAAACCAATCTCACATTTCACGCGACCTTTGCTGAAGTGAAGGTTCAATGGCACCAAGGTGTAACCACGTTGCTCGACTTTGCCAATCAATTTTTTGATTTCAATGGCATTGAGTAATAGCTTTCTAGTACGTCCTGGATCAGCCAGAACATGGGTGGATGCTGAGATGAGAGGGCTGATATGGCAGCCAATCAGATAAATCTCAGCGTCTCGAATAACCACATAAGCTTCCTTGATTTGAACGCGACCTTCCCTGATGGCTTTAACTTCCCATCCCTGTAGGACCATTCCCGCCTCAAATCGCTCTTCTATGAAGTAGTCGAAAAAGGCTTTTTTGTTATCAATGATGCTCATATATATTTATCGTTAGAATGCAAGATTATGGCAGACGTATTTAAGACTGTGCTGATTCAGCACTCCGCAGAGCGGATGTATAACTTGGTGATCGATGTTGCCAAGTATCCGGAATTCCTCCCTTGGTGCGGCGGCGTTGAGGTCTTCGAGCAAACTGACGAAGTTTTAGATGCCAAAGTGCATATTAAATTTAAGGGTATTAACCAGTTCTTCCATACCAGGAATGCTAATACAAGGCCATCAGCCATTGATATGGTGTTTGTTGAT
>CALKUJ010000352.1 GCA_937996825.1 uncultured Polynucleobacter sp.
CACGAGAATTAAATCCAATCACCACAGCTTTTGAAGCAACTGCTAAGTTGATATCAGTTTCAGTGATGCCACCAACTGCTGCGTGGACAATCACAACCTTGACTTCGGCAGTTGAAAGTTTTTGCAATGACTGTGACAAAGCTTCTTGAGAACCTTGAACGTCTGCCTTGATGATGATTGGCAAGCTCTTAGCTTCAACACTGCCTTCACCCATGTTCTCAAACATGCTTTCAAGTTTCACAGCTTGCTGCTTGGCCAACTTCACATCACGGAACTTGCCTTGACGGAATAGAGCAATCTCACGAGCTTTGCGCTCATCAGCAACAGCAATAACTTCTTCACCCGCAGCAGGAACTTCAGATAGACCTTGAATCTCAACTGGGATAGATGGGCCAGCCTCATTACAAGGCTTACCGTTTTCATCCAACATGGCGCGAACACGACCAAAAGATGAGCCAGCCAAGATCATGTCGCCACGACGCAAAGTACCTGACTGAACCAAAATAGTTGCAACTGGACCCTTACCTTTATCAAGGCGAGCTTCAATCACAAGACCTTTAGCAGCAGCGTCTTTTGGAGCCTTCAACTCAAGAACTTCAGCTTGCAATAAAACGTTTTCCAAAAGCTCATCAATACCAGTGCCAGCTTTAGCTGAAACTGGAATGAATGGTGAATCACCACCGTACTCTTCAGGAACAACACCCTCAGCAACCAACTCTTGCTTGACACGTTCTGGGTTTGCTTCAGGTTTATCAATTTTGTTGATTGCAACAACCAATGGAACACCAGCAGCTTTCGCATGTGCAATCGCTTCTTTGGTTTGCGGCATCACGCCGTCATCAGCAGCCACCACCAAGATAACAATATCCGTCGCTTGAGCACCACGCGCACGCATCGCCGTAAAAGCCTCGTGACCTGGCGTATCCAAGAATGTGATCATGCCACGTGGAGTTTCAACGTGATAAGCACCGATGTGCTGAGTGATACCACCCGCTTCACCAGATGCAACTTTGGCACGACGAATTGAGTCCAACAACGATGTTTTACCGTGGTCAACGTGACCCATCACAGTGACCACCGGTGGTCTTGTGATTAATTCAGCATCATGCGCAGCGGTTGTTAGATCAGTATCTGGCTCATCTAATTTGGCAGCAAAAGCTTTATGACCCATTTCTTCAACGATGATCATCGCTGTGTCTTGATCCAAAACCTGATTGATGGTGACCATTTGACCCATACCCATGAGCAACTTG
>CALKUJ010000353.1 GCA_937996825.1 uncultured Polynucleobacter sp.
AGCCCGTGTGCGCGACATGTTTGAGAACGCCAAGAAGAACGCACCTTGCATCATTTTCATTGATGAGATTGACGCCGTGGGCCGCCAACGTGGCGCAGGCGTGGGCGGTGGTAATGACGAACGCGAACAAACCTTGAACCAAATGTTGGTTGAGATGGATGGTTTCGAAGCCAATAGCGGTGTGATCGTGATTGCTGCTACGAACCGTTCAGACGTGCTTGATAAAGCTCTCTTGCGCCCAGGTCGTTTTGACCGTCAAGTGTATGTGGGCTTGCCTGACATCCGTGGTCGCGAACAGATTCTAAAAGTGCATATGCGCAAAGTGCCTATCAGTACAGACGTTGATGCAGCAGTATTGGCTCGTGGTACACCAGGATTCTCTGGTGCTGACTTGGCTAACTTGGTCAATGAATCAGCATTGTTTGCAGCACGCCGCAATAAGCGCACAGTGGACATGCAGGACTTTGAAGATGCGAAAGACAAAATCTTCATGGGTCCTGAGCGTAAATCTGCAGTGATGCGTGAAGAAGAGCGTCGCAACACGGCTTATCATGAATCAGGTCATGCAGTGGTGGCAAAAGTATTGCCAAAGGCAGACCCTGTTCACAAGGTCAGCATCATGCCGCGTGGTTGGGCATTGGGTGTGACTTGGCAGTTGCCTGAGCATGATCGTGTGAACATGTACAAAGACAAGATGTTGGAAGAGATTTCAATTTTGTTCGGCGGTCGTTTGGCTGAAGAAATTTTCTTGAACTCCAGCAGCACGGGTGCATCGAATGACTTTGAGCGTGCCACCAAGATGGCGCGTGACATGGTCACTCGTTACGGTATGAGTGAAGTGCTTGGCACGATGGTTTATGTTGATCCTGATCAGCAGGGCATGTTTGGTCCAGTCAGCGCTAAATCAGTGTCTGAAGCCACACAGCAAAAAGTTGACGTTGAGATCCGTGCGATTCTTGATAAGCAATACGCTGTTGCCAAGAAGATTCTTGAAGAGAATCGTGACAAGGTAGAAGTGATGGTCAAGGCTTTGCTTGAATGGGAAACCATCGATGCAGATCAAGTTAATGACATCATGGCTGGTAAAGATCCACGTCCACCAAAGTACCCACCAAGCACGCCAAGTAATAGCGGCGGCTCAGGCGGTTCAACAGTGGTTGCCGAAGGAGGCGCCCCAGCGGCGGCTTAATGGCAAAGCATGACTTAACGCCCGTGGCATGGCGCTGCGGGCGTTTTCTTTTTGACTGGAGCAAACGCAAAGCTCCAGTGGTGATGGGCATTCTCAACGTCACACCAGACTCTTTTTCTGATGGCGGTCTATTTGCCAATCGTGATGCAGCACTCAAGCAAGCTGAACGATTGATTGCTGAAGGTGCAGAAATGATCGATGTGGGTGGTGAGTCCAGCCGTCCAGGATCTGAACCTTTATCACTGCAAGAAGAATTAGATCGCGTCATGCCTGTTCTCGAGGCACTCAAAGATGCGCCAGTCGCCATCTCAGTTGATACCTATAAAGCAAAAGTGATGAGCGCTGCTATCAATCTTGGCATTGATTGTATGAATGACATTTGGGCATTCAGACAGCCTCATGCGATTGAAGCCGTTAAAAATAGTTCATGTGGTGTGATGCTCATGCACATGCAAAAAGATCCGACCACCATGCAATTTGATCCGCATTACCAAGATGTGGTTGCTGAGGTGAATGGTTTCTTGATAGAGCGATGTGTCGCTTTGGAAGATGAGGGTATTGCGCGCGAACGTTTGGCCATTGACCCAGGTTTTGGTTTTGGTAAAACGCTGGAGCACAACATGACGATGTTGGCGCACTTCCAAACATTCTGCCAACATGGTTTGCCGGTGGTGGCAGGCCTCTCTAGAAAATCCAGTTTGGGCGCCATCACAGGTAAAGACATGGCTCATCGTCAGACCGCTAGTGTGGCAGCAGCATTGATGGCTCTAGAGCGAGGCGCGAAAGTCTTGAGGGTGCACGATGTGGATGAAACCATGGACGCAGTCAAAATTTGGCTTGCCGCCCAAGAATGCTTATAAAATACATCAATGACACGTCAATATTTTGGTACAGATGGTATTCGTGGGGAAGTTGGTAAGTTTCCAATCGTCCCTGACTTTGTGATGCGCTTGGGTTACGCTGCAGGTCAAGTGTTGGCAAAAAATGCCAGTGCTCATGGCAAGCCCACTGTATTGATTGGTAAAGACACCCGTATTTCTGGCTACATGCTCGAGTCAGCCCTGCAGGCAGGGCTATGTGCTGCTGGCGTGAATGTTCGTCTCACAGGCCCAATGCCGACACCTGCTGTGGCCTATTTAACCCGTGCTTTAAGAGCGCAAGCGGGTATTGTGATTTCAGCCTCGCACAATCCTTTTGAAGATAACG
>CALKUJ010000354.1 GCA_937996825.1 uncultured Polynucleobacter sp.
TGTATTGCTTTGTAATTGCAAAGTACTGCTGATACTGCCCACCAAACTTGGCATAGCGTGCATCCCCAAATGCGCCCAGCTCGCTATTCATGCGAATGAACTTACCATTATTAGGATTTAAGTAACTGTCTCGACTATCGCGCGCCCAGCCAGCAGTAACTGGCATGTTTTGAGCAACACATCCATGCAGATCAGGACACATTTCATTATGTCTTCCGATCATATTCGTGCCTTTGACAAGCTCCGTTCGCTCTGCAGCTGTACCCACAAAAATACGATCCAACTCACTGAATGGCAAACCAAATCGTACGCCTAAGCCTGATGTGATCATGCGGTAGTTACCACCTTGCTCAACATACGGCTTGCTAGATCGGTGGTACAGCTCAAAGGTGCGCGAAACACCATCTTCAGTGAAATATGGGTCTGTTGTGTTCAGCACATAGTATTGATTGAATTTACTCGTGCTGACCTGCAATCCAAGGTTATGACCGGATCCGAATACGTTGTCTTGCTGAATACCGAAAGACAGCGTGACTTTTTCAGCGCTAGAAAAACCAGCGCCTAATGTCAACATACCTGTTGGTTTCTCGATCACATTGACATTCAAGTCCACTTGATCTTGTGTAGACGGCACTTCTTGGGTATCAATTTCGACATCCTTAAAGTAACCCAAGCGGTTCACCCGATCACGGGACAAACGAATTTTCTCGCCGTCATACCAAGACGATTCGGTTTGGCGAAACTCACGGCGCACGATTTGGTCTCGCGTGCGGTTGTTGCCCGCAATGTTGATACGACGAACATAGGCACGGCGTGCAGGGTCTGCGACCAGCACCAATTTCACGCGATTGGTGGCGCGATCAATTTCAGGGCGCACATCCGTACGGGCAAATGCAAAACCAAAATTACCAAAGTACTCGTTGAATGCTTTGGTTGTTTTAGCGACATCGTCCGCGTTGTAGGCCTGACCTGCTTTGATTTCAACCAAAGACTTGAACTCATCATCCTTGCCAAGGTAGTACCCCTCCATCGCCACTTCAGAGACCACGAAGCGGTCTCCCTCGGTGACGTTGATGGTGATGCTGATGTCTTGCTTATTGGGAGAAATCGCGACCTGTGTGGAATCGATTCGAAATTCCAAGTAACCACGCGCCAAATACCAAGCGCGTAAAGTTTCCAAATCTGCATTGAGTTTGGTACGGGAATAACGGTCTGACTTGGTGTACCAACTCAACCAGTTACCCGTACTTTGATCGAACTGGTCGAGCAGCTTGGACTCATCAAATGCTTTGGCACCCACCACACGCATTTCTTTGATTTTGGCCAAATCGCCCTCTACCACCGTGAATGATAAATTCACACGGTTTCGATCACTGGGGGTGATCGTCGTGATGATTTCTGCGCCATACAAGCTGCGGTTGACGTATTGACGCTTCAACTCTTGCTCGGCACGATCAGCCAAAGCCTTATCAAACGGTCGACCTTCGGCTAAACCAATGTCACGTAGCGCTTTGCGCAACACATCTTTGTCAAACTCTTTGGTG
>CALKUJ010000355.1 GCA_937996825.1 uncultured Polynucleobacter sp.
AAGACGATCAGATTCTGATTCACCAACTCTTTTAGGCTTATTTTTCCTCGCATTTTCGCTAAAGGCGAACTTGGCGGCAAAGCAAGAACCAAGCGTTCCTCTCTCAAAACCACGCGCGCAACTGATGTATCGCCAGTTCTAATCCGACCAAATCCCAAATCGATACGCCCTGATTTGAGCTCCGCGATCTGATGCACCGAACTCAGGTCGACCAAATGAATGTCAGTTTCGGGGTAGCGCTTGCGAAACATGCGAATCAGCATGGGAAGGCCGCCGTACAAAGTCGATGCGACGTAGGCGATTGAAATGGATTGGCGTTTATCTTGACCAACGCGTTTCGCCCCCGCTTTCATTTGTTCAACCCGATGAAGCACCTGCAATGCCTCTTCGTAAAAAATACGCCCTGCGTCAGTTAAGCGCAGGGGCCTGCTACTGCGTTGAATCAACAGAACTCCGAGCTCTTCCTCAAGCAGCTGAATCTGCCGACTTAATGGTGGTTGTGCAATGTGCATTTGCTCAGCTGCACGGGTGAAATTCTTTGTCGTAGCAACCGCTACGAAATAACGTAGTTGGCGAAGATCCATTAGGGTAATCCATACCCGCGAGATATGGTGTGTTGTAAGTTGCTGATTTTTAACACAAAAGCGATCCACTATATCTAAAAGGTATCGAGGCGGATGAATTTGGTATTGGATTGATTGATTGCACTGCAATTTAATTCAACACATGCAACAAGCACCTCACTATCCAACGAAACAAATCACATCGTTTCCACAAACAGGATTTTTTTCGGTCCAGGCGGTAGGCGCAAACCTGCACACCGCACGCCCTGGCAAGTTATCGAAAAACACGATAACTGCCAAGCGTGATTTTTAGAAATGTGAAGCGAGCTTCACATCCACCTAAAGCAACCAAGTAAGACCAACCTCAAGGAGATAGCCATGACAGTTCAAATTTTTAAAACAAAAGAAATTCAAGATTTTTTAAAGTTAGCCAGTGGTATGACGCAAACAGGCGGTAACCCACGAACCAAAACCATCATTCATCGCATCCTGTCTGACCTGTTCAAGGCCATCGAAGACTTGGACATCACATCAGATGAATACTGGGCAGGCGTCGCTTACCTGAATCAGCTGGGCGCACGAAGCGAAGCAGGCTTGCTGTCACCTGGTTTGGGACTGGACCGCTATTTCGACATGCGAATGGACGCCGAAGACGCTGCACTTGGCTTGACCAACGGCACACCACGTGCGATCGAAGGCCCTCTTTACGTCGCTGGTGCGCCTGTCGTTCATGGCTTTACACGATTAGATGATGGCAGCGATACATCAGGTAAAACTCTCATCATGCACGGCACTGTGTATGGTGCAGATGGCAAGCCTGTGTCGAACGCATCTGTTGAAGTCTGGCACGCCAACACCAAGGGGTTCTATTCTCACTTTGATCCTACTGGCGAGCAAAAGGCCTTCAACATGCGCCGCACCATCATGACCGATGCACAGGGTCGTTATAAGTTCCAAAGCATCTTGCCAGTGGGCTATGGCTGTCCACCCGATGGTCCGACACAGGCGTTGCTCAATCAGTTGGGTCGCCATGGCAATCGTCCTGCACACATCCATTTCTTTGTCACAGCAGATGGCCACCGCAAGTTGACAACACAAATCAACATTGATGGTGATCCATTGGTGAATGATGACTTTGCCTATGCAACCCGAGACGGCTTGGTTCCCCCGGTCATTGAGCACGAGGACGCAGCCAGCATCAAAGAGCATGGCCTGACTGGCCCGTTCTGTGAAATTAAATTCGACATGACGCTGAGCCCCTTGGTCAATGGCGCTGACAACCAGATCGTTGAGCGCCCTCGCCTAGCAGCTTGATCTTCAACCGAGGTGGGGCCGAATAACTTTCATTCGGCACCACCCAGTCATGACGTCAGACGAAAGACCGCAACCTCTGTTGCGGCGGATGCCCCTACCCCAAAGGAAATACACCCATGAGTACAACTGTATCCGTCGACAAATATGCCGACGTGGAAAACCTATTGAACAACGCCTTGCAAGACGACCAGGAAAACGGTGTTTTTCGTTGTCGTCGCGATATTTTTACTGACTCGGAACTCTTTGAACTCGAGATGAAACACATCTTCGAAGGCAACTGGGTGTATCTGGCACATGAAAGCCAAATTCCAGAAATCAACGACTACTTCACAACCTACATCGGCCGACAGCCGATCGTCATCACACGAAGCAAAGATGGCAACTTAAATGCTGTCATCAACGCGTGTGCACACAGAGGTGCCATGTTGTGCCGCCGCAAGCACGGCAACAAAGGTAGCTTCACCTGCCCGTTTCACGGTTGGACATTCGGCAACACAGGTAAGTTGCTGAAGGTCAAAGACGAAAAGACAACTGAATACCCCATCCAATTCAACACCAATGGCTCGCATGACCTGAAGAAGGTGGCTCGCTTTGAAAGCTACAAAGGTTTCTTGTTCGGAAGCTTGAACGCTGATGTGCAGCCACTGAGTGAATTTTTAGGTGAGACGAAAGTGGTGATCGACCAAATCGTTGATCAAGCTCCAGAAGGACTGGAAGTCTTGCGTGGCAGCTCAACTTACACCTACGACGGCAATTGGAAACTCCAAATGGAAAACGGCAGCGATGGCTACCACGTCAGCTCTGTCCATTGGAATTACGCCGCGACGATGGGACGACGCAAAGATGGTGGCACCAAGGCTGTTGATGCAAATGGCTGGAGCAAGAGCGTGGGTGGTGTGTATGGTTTTGAAAACGGCCACATCCTGCTGTGGACGAAGACCATGAACCCAGAAGTGCGTCCTGTCTATGACCACCGTGAAGAGCTCAAAGATCGCCTCGGAGAAACCAAAGCCGAACTGATCGTGAACCAAACACGCAATCTGTGCCTTTATCCGAATGTGTATTTGATGGATCAGTTTTCCACTCAAATCCGCGTAACCCGCCCCATCAGTGTCGATAAAACAGAAGTCACGATTTACTGTTTCGCCCCTAAAGGTGAAAGCGCAGAAAACCGCGCCACCCGTATTCGTCAGTACGAAGACTTCTTCAACGTCTCGGGCATGGGCACAGCAGATGACCTCGAGGAATTTCGCTCTTGCCAAACAGGTTATGCCGCCAAGGCTGCGCCTTGGAATGACTTGAGTCGCGGTGCACCGCTTTGGGTGCATGGTCCAGATGAAAACGCCCAAAACATGGGTATGACCCCACTGGTTAGCGGTGGTCGAAGTGAAGACGAAGGCCTATTCGTTTGTCAACACAACTATTGGGCAGAGAGCATGAAAAAAGCGCTGACCAAAGAGCGAGAAGGAGCTAAGTGATGAGCAATAAATTCAGCGATGTTTGCGGATTTTTATTCAAAGAAGCGCGTCATCTAGATGACCGCGAATGGGATGCTTGGTTGGACATGTATGCGCCAGAAGTTCAATTCTGGATGCCATCTTGGGATGATGACGATCAGTTGACAGAAGATCCACAAAGTGAGATTTCACTGATTTACTACCCAAACCGCAATGGTTTGGAGGATCGCGTGTTTCGCATCAAGACGGAGCGCTCTAGTGCCTCCATGCCCGAACCGCGCACCAATCACATGATCAGCAATGTGGAGATCTTGGCGGACCGTGGTGACTCACTGGACGTCAGATACAACTTCCACACGTTGAGCCACCGCTACAAGGTCACAGATCATTTTTTCGGTTCGATCTTTTTAACGCTGAAGGTGATAGGCGACGGCAGTTTCCAAATCACGCGCAAAAAGATTGTCTTAAAGAATGACTACATCAGCCAAGTCATTGACATCTATCACATCTGAGATCAGAAGGGTTCACAAGATGACCAGCTATCGAATAGCCTTGAACTTCGAGGATGGTGTCACACGCTTCATCGAGTGTGGCGCGAACGAAAAAGTGCTCGACAGTGCTTTCAGAAATCGCATCAATTTGCCCATGGACTGCTCGGACGGTGTGTGTGGCACATGCAAATGCCGAGCAGAAAGTGGCTCGTATGACATGGGCGATGAATACATTGATGAAGCCTTGACACAAGATGAAGCCAATGAGGGCTTGGTTCTGACATGTCAAATGGTTCCTAGTTCAGATTGCGTCATCTCGGTGCCCGTGCCCTCCACTGCTTGTAAAACTGGCACGGCGCAGTTCTCCGCAACATTGGCCGAGGTTTCCTCGCTGGGTGATGCTGCCTATGAGTTGGTACTGGATGCGCCATCGGATGCACCGGACTTCTTACCAGGTCAATACGTCAACATCGGCGTTCCAGGCAGTGACCAACACCGCTCTTACTCTTTCAGCTCAGCACCGGGAAGTGCTCGCATGACTTTCTTGGTCAAGCAAGTTCCTGGGGGGCTGATGAGCGGCTGGCTGAATCGCGCCCAGTCAGGCGAGACGCTTGACATCAAAGGGCCTATGGGCAGCTTTTATCTGCGAACTCCCACTCGACCCTTGCTCTTTTTAGCAGGAGGCACTGGGCTTGCGCCGTTTTTGTCAATGCTTAAAGTCCTTGAGAAACAAGCGCACGCTCTGCCGATTCATTTGATCTATGGCGTCACACGCGATGAAGATTTAGTCATGGTCGATCGATTGGTAAATTTTGCTGAACGCCTATCCAACTTCACCTTCACCACCTGTGTGGCCGACCCGCAAACACGCCATGACAAACAAGGATTTGTCACGCAATACATGTCGCCAGATATCTTGCATGACGGCGATGTCGATGTGTATTTGTGCGGTCCGCCCCCCATGGTGGATGCCGTACAAAAACATTTCAAAGACATCGCCTTGAGTCCCGTGAGTTTTCATTATGAAAAGTTCACGCCCAATGCGACCACCCCCATTTCGGAGTAACCCATATGAACAAAGAATTTGCAGGCAAAGTCATGCTCATCACAGGCGCTGCACAAGGCATTGGCCAACGTGTTGCTGAGCTTGCAGCAGCGCAAGGCGCCCGCTTAGCGCTGGTTGACAGATCGCCTCTGGTTCAAGAATTACGCGAGCAGCTGTCAGCCATCACTGAGGTCATTGCCATTGAAGCAGACCTTGAGCAATTTGAGGGCGCAGAACAAGCAGCAGAGAGAACGCATAAGGCGTTCGGTCGCATCGATATTTTGGTGAACAACGTCGGCGGCACCATCTGGACCAAGCCATTTGAGCACTATGACCCCAAAGAGATCGAAGCCGAAGTACGACGCTCGCTATTTCCTACGCTGTGGAGCTGCCGCGCAGTACTGCCCTACATGCTGAAGAAAAAAAAGGGCGCCATTGTGAACGTGTCTTCCATCGCGACACGCAGCGTCAACCGCGTTCCGTACGGCTCTGCAAAGGGTGGTGTCAATGCATTGACTGCATGCTTGGCATTCGAAAACGGTGAGCGTGGTATTCGCGTCAACGCGATAGCACCTGGTGGCACAGAAGCACCTCCACGTCGCATTCCACGCAACACGTCAAATCTGGGTCGCAAAGATAAAGCTTGGTACCAAGAAATTGTCGATCAAACCATCTCTAGCACCTTGATGAAGCGTTACGGCACGCTCGACGAGCAAGCAGAGGCAATTCTCTTTTTGGCTTCAGACCGCTCGTCCTACATCACTGGCACGGTCCTGCCTGTCGGTGGTGGCGACCAAGGTTGATGCATCTCATCCATGCGCATGACCTGATGACCCCACCACTCTAATTTTCGTTAATAAAAAGCCGTAACTGATCGGTACATCTTAGGAGACAAAACTCATGAATTTTTCACAACTCTCACGCCGCGCCGTGATCGCGACTGCCGTCACGATCACTATGCCCTTGGCAATGGCACAGACCCCTCAAAAACTCAAGGTCGGCCTCATGTTGCCCGCTACTGGCACGTTTGCCGCATTGGGCACTGCCATTGAAAATGGATTCAGACTCCACCTCGCTGAACAGGGAGGAAAGCTCGGTGGACGAGAAGTGGAATTTTTCAAAGTCGACGATGAGTCCGATCCATCTAAAGCGATTGACAACGTCAACAAACTGATCAAACGCGACAACGTGGACGTTTTAATCGGTAGCGTGCACTCTGGCGTTGCAATGGCCATGGCTCGCGTCGCCAAGGGCACTGGCACATTGATGATCAACCCCAACGGTGGTGCTGACGCAGTCACAGGCTCAATGTGTGCAGTGAACATTTTCCGCAGCAGCTTCAGCAATTGGCAACCAGGTTTCGCGATTGGTCAAGCGATGGCGGCTAAAGGTCATAAAACCGCAGCCACCATCACTTGGAAGTACGCCGCCGGTGACGAGATGGCCAAAGGCTTTAAAGAAGGCTTTGAAAAAGCTGGGGGTAAGGTCACCAAAGAACTATCGCTCCCATTCCCTAACGTTGAATTTCAGTCGTTGTTAACTGAAATTGCATCCGCAAAACCTGATGCTGTTTTCTCCTTCTTTGCTGGCGGTGGTGCCGTGAAGTTTGTCAAAGACTATGACGGTGCTGGCCTTAAGAAAAGCATCCCTCTCTTTGGCACTGGCTTTCTGACCGATGGCACATTGGAAGCTCAAGGTGCATCTGCAGACGGTGTGTTGACATCGCTGCATTACGCGGACAACTTAAACACCCCACGTGACAATGCTTTCCGTCTGGCCTATGCGAAGACCTTCAAAATGCAACCCGATGTGTATGCCGTCCAAGGCTACGACGCTGCGCAAATGTTGGGCATCGGTTTGGCTGCAGTCAAAGGTGATGCTAAAAATACAGCAGGCTTTGCCGCTGCACTGACCAAAGCCACCATCGACAGTCCGCGGGGCAAATTCACGATTTCCAAGGCACATAACCCCATTCAGGACATGTACTTGCGCCAAGTTTCCGGCAAGGAAAACAAGGTGATCGGCGTTGCTAGCAAGGCACTTGAAGACCCTGCAACTGGTTGCCGCATCTAATTTCGGTCTTTCGTCATACACCAGTCCTTTCCAACTCTGGAAAGGACGCAACGCATCACCTCTATGGATCTCACAAACTTTCTCATTCAGTGTCTGAATGCGGTGCAGTACGGCTTGTTGCTGTTTCTGGTCGCTTCAGGTTTGACACTCATCTTCGGCATCATGGGCGTGATCAACCTTGCGCACGGTAGCTTTTACATGATTGGCGCCTACATGGCCTACTCGTTGTCACCTATCGTGAGTGGCACCTTTGGCGGAGGGTTCTTTGCAGTTCTATTTGTCGGCTTGGTACTGTCCGTTCTGTTTGGTTATTTTTTGGAATGGGCGTTTTACAGCTACTTGTACGACCGTGAACATTTACAGCAAGTGCTGATGACATATGGGCTGATTCTCGTGTTTGAGGAGCTTCGCAGTCTACTGGTGGGCGACGATGTGCATGGCGTTCAGGTTCCGGACCTCTTGGCAGGCTCACTGCAACTGGGTGAGGTTATGACTTATCCCATTTATCGACTGTTCGTGTCAGCCGTCTGCTTAGGGTTGGCATTGGCCATGTTTTTCGTGTTCACACGAACCCGACTGGGCATGATGATTCGCGCGGGCGCCAGTAACCGAGAAATGGTGCAATCGCTAGGCATTGACATCCAGTTTTTATACCGCGTGGTGTTCGCTGCGGGTGTGGCAATTGCAGCCTTGGCCGGCATGGTGGCCGCACCAGTGTCGTCGGTGTATCCGGGCATGGGCAACCAAGTATTGATCATCTGCTTTGTCGTGGTGGTGATTGGCGGCATTGGATCTATCAAAGGTGCACTGGCTGCGGCGCTGATGATCGGCGTGGTTGACACCTTCGGCAAGGTTCTCTTGCCTCAAGCGTCTGGCGTATTGATTTATCTCTTGATGGCTGGGATCTTGTTATGGAAACCAGATGGTCTTTTTAAAGTGGGTGGATGAAATGACTGACAACAAAAACCCAAAACTCACTTTTGTCGTGCTGTTTTTTGCATCGCTTGCGTGCTTTCCATGGCTGAGCGGAAATTTCGGCATTGATCTGATGAGCAAGATCATGATCTACGCCATCTTGGCACTCAGCCTTGAGTTGATTGTGGGAGGCGCTGGCTTGGTGTGTTTTGGCCAAGCCGCTTTCTTTGGAATTGGTGCTTACGTAGCGGTTCGCGCGTCGTCAGACACTGAAGCCACATCGCTGGTGTGGCTGTTGCCAGCGGCTGTGCTGGCTGCAGGACTCTATGCCTTTGTGGTCGGCTCCTTGTCGTTACGTACCAAGGGCGCGTACTTCATCATGGTGACGTTGGCATTTGCCCAGATGGCCTACTTTGTGGTGCATGACACCCCACTGGGTGGCGGGTCAGATGGTATTTATCTCAACATCAAGCCTGTCTTGGGAGATCTCATCAACCTTGACTCTCCAACGTCGATGTATTTCTTTACCTTGGCTTGCCTCTTTCTGGTGTTTGTATTTTTAGCGGTACTTTTACGCTCTCGATTCGGTAGAGCATTGGCGGGTATCCGGGTCAATGAGCAACGCATGCTCGCCACTGGTTTTTCTACCTACAACTACAAGTTGGCAGCGTTCACCCTATCTGGCGCAATCGCAGGCTTAGCTGGCTTTTTGTTCGCAGTGAAAGACGGTTTTGTGAACCCCGAGATGATGAGCTGGCACTTGTCAGGTGCGGTCTTGGTGATGATCATTCTGGGCGGCCTTGGCCATCTGCGCGGTGCACTTGTTGGCGCCTTCGCATTTGCACTGTTGCAAGAATTTTTCAAATCAGAGTCTGTGTTTGG
Source organism: uncultured Polynucleobacter sp. (assembly GCA_937996825.1). Classification (GTDB taxonomy): domain Bacteria; phylum Pseudomonadota; class Gammaproteobacteria; order Burkholderiales; family Burkholderiaceae; genus Polynucleobacter. The sequence continues at coordinate 8,741 of CALKUJ010000355.1, forward strand.
CGAGTTTGCCAAGCACTGGCACTTAGGACTAGGCCTGGCCATCATTGCCACTGTGGCACTTTTACCCAATGGGCTGGTCAGTCTTCCGGGTCAACTGCGAACCCGTTTGCTTGGAGCGCAATCAGATGACTCAGGGTTGGGTGACCTGACCACCACGAAAGGTACATCATGAAGCCTTCAGAAGTTTTGCTACGCGGCAGCCACATCACACGGCGTTGGGGAGGTCTGGTTGCGGTCAACGATGTTTCCATCGAATTGACACGTGGCACTGTGCATGCCGTCATCGGCACAAACGGTGCAGGAAAGTCCACGCTGATCAACATGCTGTCTGGCGAGATTCCAGCCTCCAGCGGTTCAGTGCATTTGATGGGCGAGGATGTGACGCAGTGGACGCAAGCGCGTCGCGCACGTGCAGGTCTGGGTCGTAGTTACCAAAGAAACACGATCTACCCAACATTCACGGTCTACGAGAACTGCCGATTGGCTGCCCAAGCCCAATCACAAAAACCTTGGCTTTGGTGGCAATCAGCCAATGCGTGTCCGGTGACCCAGGCTGCAGCACACGATGCCGCTAGCCGTGCAGGTTTAGAACACATGCTCGATCGTCAAGCCAACATGCTGTCGCATGGTCAAAAGCGTCAACTTGAAATCGCAATGTGCTTAGCGACTCAACCACAAGTGCTGCTGCTCGATGAGCCACTTGCGGGCATGGGCGCAGAAGAGACCGACCGAATGCTCAAGCTACTCGACACCCTGCGTGCTGAGCACGCCATTTTGTTGGTAGAGCACGACATGGATGCGGTGTTTCGCATTGCCGATGTCATCACGGTGATGGTCAACGGCGTCAAGATCGCTTCAGGTGATGCGGCCTTTATTCGTCAGAGCCCTGAAGTTCGCAACGCTTACCTTGGGGAAGGACACTGACATGACAACCAACGACTATTTGATCGACGCTAAAGGCTTGCATGCCTGGTATGGGTCAAGCCATGTGCTGCATGGCATTGATATCAAGATTCAGCGCAGTCAGACCATGGGCCTGCTCGGGCGAAATGGCATGGGTAAAAGCACACTGATCCGAACGCTGTTGGGTCATCTCACGCAACGCGAGGGATCGATCACACTGTTTGGTGAAGATGCCTCCCGATTCAAACCCCACCAAGTCGCACGTTTGGGCGTTGCCTATGTGCCTGAAGGCCGCGGCATCTTTCCAAATCTGACGGTGCGAGAAAATTTATTGATGTCTGCACGCCCCGGAACCGATGGCCGAAAAGACTGGACCTTTGACCGCGTCATGCAGACTTTTCCACGTCTCACCGAACGTCTCACCAACATGGGCAACCAGCTCTCAGGTGGCGAACAACAAATGCTGTCCATTGGTCGGGCATTGATGACGCACCCAGACTTGATTGTTCTAGATGAAGCAACAGAAGGTTTGGCACCCTTGATCGTGAATGAAATTTGGAACGTAATTGCCGACATCCGCGACAGTGGCATTGCGACGCTCATTGTTGACCGCGACTACCGTCGTGTGCTGGCTCACAGCGATCAGGCGATCGTGCTGCAAAAAGGTTTAGTGGCACTCGCAGGCCCCTCAAGCCAAGTGGCAATTGACCAGACCTTGCCAAAATTACTTGGGGTTTAAAGCTTCCCTTTGATTCAAGACGTCACGTGGCATACAGGTGGCGTCTTTTATGCCTTACGTGGCGTGGCTAATTCCAACTTAATATTTCTTTTGTAGCCGTGCGTAAATAGCCGCACAAAGGTGACTCACTGCGGGACCTGAGAGAGACCCAGCCAAACTTTGCCGTTGCATTCAACTCAGGCGACATTTTGAGAGCCACCAAGTCAGGTCCTAAAGAGCGAACAGCGACCACGATGGCATCTGTCGAACGCACCACATCCAGCAAACTTGAAATTTCATCGCAACGCACATTGACCAGAACATCAGGATGTGCATCTGCACCATAACGATCCACCAGGATGCGGGCGACCTCATCGCTGAG
>CALKUJ010000356.1 GCA_937996825.1 uncultured Polynucleobacter sp.
AATTTCTCAGCTTCCATCAGTCAATGCACTTGCGGCATTGAGGGGTATGCCTAAGGTGACAAATACGGAGCAATCTTTCATTGCCTTTGCTGACCCATACTTTAGCAAGGAGCAAGCCAAGACCAGTGCTGCAAGTTCAAGTAAACAGTTGGCCACAAGGGGCATTCCGCTTAAATTGAGAAATGCACCTAAAACATCCAATGTCAGCTCAGCTGAATTAGCTTTATTGCCTGGATTGCCAGACACCAGTGTCGAGGTCAATGAAATTGGCAAAGTACTCAATGCCAAAGAGGGCGATATTTTCTTGCATGAAAAAGCCAGTGTTGAGCAAGTGCTTAAAACTGATTTTTCTAAGAAATCAATTGTGATGTTCTCCACGCATGGATTGGTTCCTGGTGAATTAGATGGTTTATTGCAACCAGCCTTGGCTTTGTCTTCACCTGAAGTCACTGGTGAGAAAGAAGGTGATGGACTTCTTACCATGGACAAAATCTTGGAGCTCAAGCTCAATGCTGATTGGGTTGTCTTGTCAGCCTGTAACACGGCCACTGGCGATGGTAATGCTGAGGCAGTATCTGGATTAGGTAGGGCATTCTTTTATGCAGGAGCTAGAGCCTTGCTGGTATCAAACTGGCCAGTCGATACTGTGGCCTCTAGAGAGTTGATGATTGATCTATTCAAGCGTCAGCAAGCGAAAGAGCAAACCTCTAAAGCCGAATCCTTAAGGCAGGCAATGGTGAACTTGGCTGACAATGCCGGTGTAAGAGATGCCAAAACAAATACAATGATTTATTCTTATGCTCATCCTTTGTTTTGGGCCCCATTTGTTGTAGTAGGCGATTAATTTAAGTTCAAAAAAAGAAAGCAAATAATATGAAAATTAAAACAATCATTTTGAATCTTGGTCTAGCCGCAGTATTTCTAGGTGCTCAACCCATTGCTTTTGCAGCTGATTTGATCACAGCCAAAGAGGCTCAATTGCCAGCAGCAGCCGGCGAGCTCAAGACTCGTGGCATCTCTCGTGGCCCAGCAATCAAAGTTGTATCTCCAGATGTTGGTGCTGCACCGATCACGGCTCCTTTTGATCTAAAGGTACAGTTTGAGTCAAGGGGCGGCAAAAAGATTGATCCAGCTTCTGTCAAAGTGACCTACTTGAAGTCGCCATTGGTTGATCTGACTGGAAGAATGAAGCCTGCAATATCAGAGTCTGGTATCAGTTTTGACAAGGCTCAAGTTCCTCCAGGGGAGCATGCTGTTCGCATCACGGTCAAGGATGTTG
>CALKUJ010000357.1 GCA_937996825.1 uncultured Polynucleobacter sp.
CGGCCGTAACTTTGCTGCAGGTATGAGCGGTGGCGTTGCTTATGTTTACGATGAAGATGGTTTATTTGCCAAACGTTGCAACACCAGCATGGCAACACTAGAGCCAGTTCTTAGTTCAGCAGAACAAGAAGCCAAGATGCCTAAGTCAGAGTGGCACGCTCCAGTGAACGTCAAAGAAGGTGGCGAGCGTTTAACAGACGAAGTCATTTTGAAGAATTTGATTGAGCGTCATTTCAAACACACAGGTTCAGAGCGTGCAAAAGCAATTTTGGCTGACTGGGAAAAGTCACGTGCACGTTTTGTCAAAGTATTCCCAACTGAATATAAGCGCGCTTTGGGTGAGCTTTGGGAGAAATCTCAAGGTAAAAAACAAACAGCTTCTGTTTAAGTGATAAATCAAGAGATAAAGGAATAAAGATGGGTAAGGTCACTGGATTTATGGAATTTGAGCGCCTCAGCGAGCATTATGAGGAGCCAAAAAAACGCGTGAAGCATTACAAAGAGTTTGTGATGACTTTGTCTGATGATGAAGCAAAAACTCAGGGCGCACGTTGTATGGATTGCGGTATTCCGTTTTGCAATAACGGTTGCCCAGTTAACAACATCATTCCTGACTTTAATGATTTGGTGTATCAGCAAGATTGGAAGAATGCGATTGATGTTTTGCATTCAACCAATAACTTCCCTGAGTTCACTGGTCGTATTTGTCCAGCTCCTTGCGAGGCAGCTTGCACATTGGGCATTCATGAAGAGCCTGTGGGTATCAAGTCAATTGAGCATGCCATCATTGATAAAGCATGGGCGAACGATTGGGTCAAACCTCAAATCCCTAAACAAAAAACCGGTAAAAAAGTAGCCATCGTTGGATCAGGCCCTGCGGGCATGGCGGCTGCACAGCAATTGGCGCGTGTGGGTCATGATGTCACTCTCTATGAAAAGAATGATCGCGTGGGTGGTTTATTGCGCTATGGCATCCCTGACTTCAAGATGGAGAAGACTCTGATTGATCGTCGCGTCGAGCAAATGAAAGCCGAGGGCGTGAAATTCGAAACAGGTACTTTTGTTGGTAAAGATACTTTGGGTAAAGAAGTTAAGAACTATTCAAAGAAAGTCGTTTCACCAGAGCAATTACAAAAAGACTTTGATGCAGTTGTGATCACAGGTGGTGCAGAGCAACCGCGTGATTTACCAGTGCCTGGTCGTGAGTTATCAGGTATTCACTTTGCCTTGGAATTCTTGATTCCTCAGAACAAAGAAGTTGCTGGCGATAACAAAAATGAAATCCGTGCAGATGGTAAGCATGTGATCGTGATTGGTGGTGGTGATACTGGTTCAGACTGTGTGGGCACATCCAATCGTCATGGTGCAGCATCAATCTCTCAGTTCGAGTTGTTGCCTCAGCCTCCTGAGCAAGAAAACAAGCCTTTGGTTTGGCCTTATTGGCCAACCAAATTGCGCACATCTTCATCACACGATGAAGGTTGTGAGCGTGATTGGTCAGTAGCTACCAAGCGTTTTGAAGGTAAAAACGGTAAGGTTGAAAAATTGATCGGTGTGCGTCTTGAATGGAAAGACGGCAAGATGCAAGAAATCCCTGGCAGCGAATTTGAAATGAAAGCAGATTTGGTGTTTTTAGCGATGGGCTTTGTGTCACCAGCTCAGCAAGTTTTAGATGCATTTGGTGTTGAAAAAGATTCTCGCGGAAATGCTAAGGCCAGCACCGAAGGTGAAAAGGCTTACTACACCAATGTGCCTAAGATTTTCGCTGCAGGCGATATGCGTCGCGGTCAATCTTTGGTAGTTTGGGCTATTCGTGAAGGTCGTCAATGTGCTCGTGCCGTTGATGAGTTTTTGATGGGTAGCAGCGTTTTACCGCGTTAATTGATTGATCATCATCAGCTATTGATACACTGCCATCATGATTTCAACAAAATACATGGTGGCAGTCTGTAAATGACACATTCCACTGAATCAATTGTTTCACTCAAAGGCGTCGACTTTTCGTATGCGCCTGGAGAAAGAAACATTCTTTCTGGGCTCAATATGGAGTTCCCGCGCGGCAAAGTGATTGCTGTGATGGGTGGCTCTGGCTGCGGTAAAACCACCGTTTTGCGTTTGATTGGTGGGCAAGTCACAGCTCAAAAGGGCGAAGTGATGTTTGAAGGCCAGAACGTTGGCTTAATGAATACCGAGCAATTGATGGCTGCACGTCGTCGCATGGGCATGTTGTTTCAGTTTGGCGCATTATTCACTGACATGAGCGTTTTTGAAAACGTGGCTTTCCCATTGCGTGAACACACCAAAGTCAGCGAATCAACTTTGCGCGATTTGGTCTTGATGAAACTCAATGCCGTTGGTTTGCGTGGCGCGCGTGATTTGATGCCATCACAAATTTCAGGTGGTATGGCCAGACGTGTGGCTCTTGCTAGAGCGATTGCACTCGATCCTCCTTTGATCATGTATGACGAGCCATTCGCTGGTTTGGATCCAATCTCCTTGGGCATCACTGCACGCTTGATTAAAAATATGAATCAAGCTTTGGGTGCCACCAGTATTTTGGTCACGCACGATATTCCAGAAACTTTTGAAATCGCAGATTATGTTTATTTCATTGCTAATGGAACAATTGCTGCTCAAGGTACGCCAGATGATTTAAAACTTTCCACAGATCCATTTGTGAAGCAGTTTGTTTCTGCTGAACCTGATGGTCCTGTGCCATTCCATTACCCCGGCAAAACATTGGCTGAAGATTTTGGGGCCAAGGTATGAACAGCGTTTTAAATGTATTAGGTAATTTGGGCGCCTTTGTGCGAGAGCATCTTGTGGGACTCGGTTATGCCTCAAGGATGTTTGTCACCATCATGCGACGCTCAGCATTTTTGCTCAAGCGTCCACGCTTGGTCACTGATCAAGTTCATTTCGTTGGTAATTATTCTTTTGTGATCATTGCTGTCTCAGGATTGTTTGTTGGTTTTGTTTTGGGTTTGCAAGGTTATTACACCTTGAATCGTTACGGCTCTGAGCAGGCGCTCGGTTTATTGGTGGCTTTGTCCTTGGTGCGCGAATTAGGCCCAGTGGTCACCGCACTCTTATTTGCTGGTCGCGCCGGAACATCTTTGACCGCTGAAATTGGCCTCATGAAAGCGGGCGAACAATTAAGCGCCATGGAAATGATGGCTGTCGATCCTTTGACCCGAGTGATTGCCCCAAGACTTTGGGCTGGCATCATCGCCATGCCAATACTGGCGGCAATTTTTAGTGCTGTGGGCATCATGGGCGGTTATTTAGTGGGTGTACCATTGATTGGTGTGGATGACGGTGCATTCTGGGCGCAAATGCAAGCTGGTGTGGATGTGGTTCAAGACATCGGTAACGGCGTGATCAAGAGCATGGTGTTTGGTGTTGCTGTTACTTTCATTGCTTTGTATCAAGGTCATGAAGCCAAGCCAACACCAGAGGGTGTTGCCAGGGCAACCACCCGCACGGTCGTGATTGCGTCCTTGGCAGTATTGGCGCTGGATTTCCTTTTAACTGCAGTGATGTTCTCAAGCTGATAAAGTCTTATAAATTCTGTAAATACTATGAAAAAACAATCATTAGATATCTGGGTCGGTTTATTTGTGGCACTTGGCCTCTTGGCTTTGCTATTTTTAGCATTGAAGGCCGGAAATATGAGTGCTTTTACTTTTGAGCCAACGTATCAGGTAAGTGCCAAATTCGACAATATTGGCGGATTGAAACCACGAGCTCCGGTGAAGAGTGCGGGCGTGGTGGTTGGTCGTGTTTCAGAAATTCGTTTTGATGATCAAAGCTATCAAGCCACAGTTTTCATGAATTTAGAGCAGCGTTATAAGTTTCCTAAAGACAGCTCTGCCAAGATTTTGACTTCTGGTTTGTTGGGCGAGCAGTACATTGGCTTAGAGGCTGGTGGCGATGAAGCCATGATTGCCGGTGGTAGCAAGTTAGCGCAAACACAATCAGCCATCGTTTTAGAAAATTTGATCAGCCAGTTTTTGTATAACAAAGCTTCTGATGGTGCGCCATCAGATAAAAAATAAAATACACGGTTAAGAAGAAAGAAGATTGACGATTTGATATGTTGAACTTAATCAATAAAACAATTATTAAAAAAATCTTGATGTTCAGCGTGATCGTGTTCACTGGTTGTGCGACCACTCAACAAAGCGAGCGTGTGGCCAAGATTGATCCCTTTGAGCCGATGAATCGCGCTATTTTCTCTTTTAACGAAAAAGCTGATGAGTATGTGATCAAGCCAGTTGCTGAGGCTTATAAATTTGTTTTGCCTGAATTCGTGCGCACAGGTGTCACCAATTTTTTTGGCAATATCAATGATGTGCTGATTGCTGCTAATAATTTATTGCAGGGTAAGCCAGCCAATGCAGCCAACGACATTGGGCGATTTTTAATTAACTCAACGATTGGTATTTTGGGTTTATTTGATGTTGCCACTGATATGGGCTTAGATAAAAATCGAGAAGACTTTGGTCAAACCTTGGGCGTCTGGGGAGTGCCTGATGGTCCTTATGTTGTGCTGCCTTTTTTTGGTGCCAGCAATGTGCGCGACACGGCTGGTTTCGTGGTTGATATAGAAACTGACTTTATTCTTAATTCGGATAAATTGAACAGAGACCAAAAAATTGGCTCTACGGTTTTAAGAATCGTTAATTTGCGCGCCAATTTATTGGATGCTGGACAGTTATTAGATGACGCAGCTTTTGATAAATACAGCTTTTTACGTGATGGCTATTTGCAGCGTCGTCGTAATCAGATTTATGACGGCAATCCTCCTCCGGTCAAAGAGGAAGATTGAGCTTCTGAAATTGCCGCGCATTATCTATACAATTCAGGTATCTGATACATACCTGTTAAATAAGGCACTTTGACTCATGATGCACCCTATTCTGAATAAAACATTGGCAGCGATTGCATTGAGCTTCATCACTGCAGCAGCCTCTTTTGCTCAAGCACAGCAAACTCCAGCGAATGCCAATATGAGTTCCCCTGATGGCTTGGTGAAGTTCGTCGTTGAAGATGTGATGAACACCATCAAATCTGACAAAGCTATTCAGAGTGGCGATTTGAGAAAAATCAATGCTTTGGTTGATCAAAAGATATTGCCTTACAGTGATTTTCAAAAAACCACTCGTCTTGCCATGGGGCGCAACTGGCCAAAAGCAACGCCTGCACAACAGGCCTTGATCACTCAAGAATTTAAAACATTGTTGATTCGTATCTATGGTGGTGCATTGGCGCAAGTGAAAGATCAAAAGATTCAGTACAAGCCATTCAGAGCTTCAGCAGATGACACTGATGTGATTGTTAGAACCGTCGTGGTTGGTAAGGGTGAGCCAATTCAGTTGGACTATCGTCTAGAAAAAACAGGCAATGCTTGGCGCGTGTATGACATCAATATTTTGGGTGCATGGCTGGTTGAGTCATATCGCAATCAGTTCAATGATCAAGTCAGCAAGGGTGGCATTGATGGTTTGATTCAGTTTTTGCAACAAAGAAATAATTCTTTGGCCAACGCTAAATAATGACAACTGCAAGCTTCAAGTTTCCTGCAAAGATTGACCACGCCAATGTTGAGGGCGTGCTGGCCAATGGGCTTGAGATGATGAAGACCTTGGCACAGGGAAGTTTGATGGTGATTGATTGTCAGGACTTGCAGTCCTTTGACTCCAGTGCCTTGAGCATGATTTTATCGATCAAGCGTCAAGCTCAAATACAGTCAGTCAATGTTCAATTAGATGCCGTTCCTGAAAAACTAGCGAGCCTAGCAACGGTTTATGGTTTATCAGATGTTGTGCTGGCATGAGTGCAATTGAATTTAAAAACCTCAGTAAAAACTACGGCCCTTTACTAGCACTTAATGACATTAATTTAAGTATTGAAGAGGGTGAGTTTTTTGGCTTGTTAGGCCCCAATGGTGCTGGTAAGACAACGCTCATTTCAATCTTGGCTGGTTTGTGTAAACCAAGTCATGGTCAAGTCAAGGTCATGGGGCACGATGTGCAGACAGACTTCCGTGCAGCCAGACGTCTCTTGGGCATAGTTCCTCAAGAATTGGTGTTCGATCCTTTTTTCAATGTTCGTGAGACTTTGAAATTCCAGTCAGGTTACTTTGGTATCAACAATAACGATGCGTGGATCGATGAAATCATGCATCACCTGGGTCTCACTGATAAAGCTGATAAAAATATGCGAGCTCTCTCTGGCGGTATGAAGCGTCGCGTGTTGGTCGCTCAAGCCTTGGTTCATCGCCCACCCGTGATTGTTTTGGATGAGCCAACAGCCGGCGTGGATGTTGAGTTGCGTCAGTCGCTTTGGAAATTCATCAGTCGTTTGAATCAAGAGGGTCACACAATCGTTTTGACCACTCACTACCTTGAGGAAGCGGAGCAGTTGTGTAATCGCATCGCGATGCTGAAAAAAGGTGAAATCGTTGCTTTGGACACCACAGCCAATTTACTGGCAAGGGTTAAAAATCCAAATGCCAAAGATGGCGATTTAGAGGATGTCTTCATGCAAATCATGCAAGAGGAGAGTGCCTCTTGAATCAATTGAATACGAATACCTTCGAATCAAGCAGTGGTTTTTATGCGCTCTTTTATAAAGAGGTCAAAAGATTTTGGCGGGTGAGCTTTCAGACAGTGGCTGCACCAGTGTTAACAGCTATTTTGTATTTGATGATTTTTGGTCATGTCTTAGAAGATCATGTCAAAGTTTATGATGCGATTGGCTACACCGCATTTTTGATCCCTGGTTTGGTGATGATGAGTTTGCTACAGAATTCTTTTGCAAACACTTCTTCATCTTTGATTCAGTCAAAAATCACGGGCAATTTGATTTTTGTTTTATTGGCGCCACTGTCGCATTTTGAGTTCTTCTCTGCGTATGTCTTGGCGGCAATGGTCCGAGGTGTTGCAGTAGGGGCCGGTGTATTTTTGGCAACATGCTGGTTCACTGACATCAGCTTTTATCAACCGTTATGGATTTTGGTGTTTGGCTTACTAAGCGCAGCACTCTTGGCGGCTTTGGGTTTAATTGCCGGCATTTGGGCGGAGAAGTTTGATCAGTTAGCGGCATTCCAGAATTTTTTCATCATGCCAGCCACAATGTTGTCAGGTGTTTTTTATTCAATCCATAGCTTGCCGCCTATTTGGCAAACGATTTCTCATTTCAATCCATTCTTCTACATGATTGATGGCTTTAGATATGGATTTTTTGGTATTTCTGATGTGTCACCATGGTTCAGTTTGGTGATCATCAGTGTTTTCTTCTTGGGGGTGGCTGGTTTAACCCTTAGACTCTTATCAACTGGTTATAAATTAAGACATTGATTGATCTTATTTCATTGAGCGTCATTATTTAAAAGAGATATTCCTATGTTGCCAAGTCCTGAACAAGTCAAAAGTTATATTGCCAATGGCATTGATTGTCTTCATCTTGAAGTTGAAGGTGATGGCCAGCATTTCTTTGCTACGATTGTGAGTGCTGACTTTGAGGGTTTGCGTTTGGTGCAACGTCATCAAAAAGTTTATGCGGCTTTAGGCGATCGAATGAAATCTGAAATTCATGCCCTATCATTCAAGGCATTGACCCCAGAAGAGCATGCGGCCGGAAAATAATTAAAAGGTAATTAAGACGTGGATAAGTTATCAATACAGGGTGGTATTCCTTTAAAAGGCGAGATCACCATCACTGGTGCAAAAAATGCCGCATTGCCAATTTTGTGTGCAGGTCTTTTAAGTGCTGAGCCAATCACTTTAAGAAATCTTCCTGATCTTCAGGATGTGCGCACGATTCTAAAAATTTTGGCGCAGATGGGTTTGAAGGTTACTTTCCCTAATCCTGATGATCGTTCAGTGGTTATTTTGGATGGTTCTGATATTCATACGCCAGAGGCTTCTTATGACTTGGTGAAGACCATGCGTGCATCTATCTTGGTATTGGGCCCATTGTTGGCGCGTTTTGGGCGTGCCAAAGTGTCTTTGCCTGGTGGTTGCGCCATTGGTGCGCGCCCAGTGGATCAGCACATCAAGGGCTTAAAAGCCATGGGCGCTGATATTCATATCGAGCATGGTTATATTGAAGCAAAGTTTGGCAAAAATCCAAAAGCTTTGGTGGGTGCAAAAATTTTGACTGACATGATCACGGTCACTGGTACCGAAAACTTGATGATGGCAGCAGTGTTGGCTGAAGGTGAAACAGTTTTAGAAAATGCTGCGCGTGAACCTGAGGTGACTGATTTAGCAGAATTGCTGATCAAGATGGGCGCCAACATCAAGGGTCTTGGCACTGATCGTTTGATCATCAAGGGCGTTAAAGCTTTGCATGGTGCTGAGCACAGCATCATTCCTGACCGGATTGAAACCGGTACATTCATGTGTGTGGCCGGCGCCATGGGTGAGTTGGGTGCTGATTTGATGATCAAAAATGCTCGTCCTGATACTTTGGATGTGGTGATTGAAAAATTACGCGAAGCAGGTTTGAAGATTGAGGTGGGTCCTGATTGGATCCATGTCACCATGAACCAGCGTCCCAAGGCTGTGAGTTTTAAGACTTCTGAATACCCAGCCTTTCCAACGGATATGCAAGCCCAGTTCATGGCCATGAATGCCATTGCCACTGGCACATCACGGGTCACGGAAACTATCTTTGAAAATCGCTTCATGCACGTTCAAGAACTGAATCGCTTGGGTGCCAATATTGTGATTGAGGGCAATACTGCCACGACCGAGGGTGTGAAAAGCCTGTCTGGAGCCATTGTGATGGCCACAGATTTACGGGCATCTGCCAGTTTGGTGATTGCAGGCCTGGCCGCTCAAGGCGAAACGATTGTCGACCGCATCTACCATTTGGACCGCGGATATGACCGTATGGAGAAAAAATTGGCCGCAGTAGGCGCTAACATCGTTCGCATGAAATAATAGAGCCATGTCCAAAATGATCACATTGGCCTTATCCAAAGGCCGTATCTTTGATGAAACTTTGCCGATGTTGGCAAAGGCCGGTATCACTGTGTCTGAAGATCCTGAAACTTCACGCAAACTAATCCTGCCAACGTCCAGTCCTAATCTACGGGTGATCATCGTTAGAGCCTCCGATGTACCAACGTATGTGCAATACGGCGCTGCTGATTTGGGTGTGGCTGGTTACGATGTGTTGGCTGAACATGGCATGGATGGTTTGTATGCGCCAATCGATTTAGGGATTGCCAAGTGCCGCATGTCAGTCGCTGTTCGTGAAGGATTTGATTATGCAAGCGCTGTGCGTCAAGGGGCGCGTTTGCGTGTTGTGACCAAGTATGTCGAGCAGGCACGTGAGCACTTTGCGAATAAAGGTGTTCACGTAGACTTGATCAAGCTGTATGGCTCGATGGAGTTAGGCCCATTGGTTGGCTTGGCTGATGCGATTGTTGATTTGGTTTCTACCGGTAACACCTTGAAAGCAAATCAATTGAAAGAAGTTGAAGTGATCAGTCAGATCAGTTCTCGTTTGGTGGTCAATCAAGCGGCGTACAAGAGACGTCGTGCTGATTTGCAACCTTTGTTAGATGCTTTTGCAAAAGTGTGATGATCTGATCATGACCAAGCTTGTTCGCCAATTCAATAGTCAAGACGCTGATTTTTCATCAGCGCTTAAAAAGCTATTGGCTTTTGATGCTGCGGATGATGCGGCGATTGATATGGCGGCTGCAAAAATTTTGGCCGATGTCAAAAAGCGCGGTGACCAAGCTGTATTAGAGTACACACAACAGTTTGATCGTTTGCCTAAAGAGCAGGCATCTTCAATCAAAGCATTAGAAATCACAAAAGCAGAATTATTAGCAGCGCTTGAGTCTTTACCAAAAGATCAAAGAGCAGCTTTAGAAGCTGCGGCTGCCAGAGTCAAGAGTTATCACGAGCGTCAAAAGATTGAATCAGGTTGTCATAGTTGGGACTATGCTGATGAAGATGGTACTCGCTTGGGCCAAAAGGTAACGCCTTTGGATCGAGCAGGTTTGTATGTTCCTGGTGGCAAGGCAGCTTATCCATCATCAGTGTTGATGAATGCGATTCCTGCAAAAGTGGCAGGTGTGAGTGAGGTCATTATGGTAGTGCCAACACCGGATGGTGTGCGCAATCCATTGGTCTTGGCTGCTGCTGCAGTTGCGGGTGTGGACCGAGCGTTCACGATTGGTGGTGCTCAAGCGGTGGGTGCTTTGGCTTACGGTACAGAAACAATTCCAGCGGTCGATAAGATCGTGGGCCCTGGTAATGCTTATGTGGCTGCTGCCAAGCGTCGCGTATTCGGAACAGTCGGCATCGACATGATTGCCGGCCCTTCTGAAATTTTAGTTTTGTGCGATGGCAATACCAATCCAGATTGGATTGCAATGGATTTGTTCTCGCAAGCAGAGCACGATGAATTAGCACAATCGATTTTGTTGTGCCCAAGTCAAGCATTCATCGACCAAGTACAAGCAAGCATCTTGAAATTTTTACCAGAGATGCCAAGACAAGCAGTGATCAAAAAATCATTGCAAGATCGTGGCGCGATGATTTTGGTCAAAGATATGCAAGAAGCCTGTGAGATTGCCAATTCAATTGCGGCTGAGCATTTAGAAATTTGTGCCGACAATCCTCGCCAATGGGCAGAGTTGATTCGTCATGCGGGCGCTATTTTCATGGGTCCTTACACCAGCGAATCATTGGGTGATTATTGTGCAGGACCAAATCACGTATTACCAACGATGAGAACATCACGCTTCTCATCACCTTTGGGTGTTTATGATTTCATCAAGCGTTCAAGCATGATCGAGGTCAGTGAAGCCGGCGCGCAGAAGTTAGGGCAGATCGCCAGCACATTGGCCCATGGTGAAGGTTTGCAAGCTCACGCAAGAGCTGCAGAGTTAAGACTCAAGAAGTAAATCCAAAAAGTAAATTCCAAAAAAAGTCTTCAAAGTAATGGCACACAAACTGTGTGCCATTACTTTTGTTGATTTGATTTTTTCCTTATAAAAACTATAAAATTCTGTTTTAAGAGGAGACAGTATGAGCATGACAACATTCAGCACCCTTCAGTATTCAAAACAATTACAAGCTGTTGGGTTCAGTCAATCTCAAGCAGAGCTCATAGCCGAAGGTGTGGGCATGAATTTAAATGCCACACATGACTTTGCAACCAAGAAAGAGTTGTATGAAGTTAGAGATCAGTTGAATAAAAAAATTGATCAAAAGTTTGATCATCTAGATGAAAAATTTAATCTTTTGGATGAAAAAGTTTCTCATTTGGAAAGCAAAATTAACTGCATGGCAGATGTGTTAACTAGCAAACTATTCAATCGCCTCGGAGGCTTGATGGTTGCATGCATGTCAGTGGGTATCAGTGCAGTGGCATTTTTTACGAGAGGTATTGCTTAAATGGATGCCGATGCAACAGTTGTTACAAGACGTGATTTAAAAGAGTTTAGACAAGAGCTTCGTTTAGAGATGACTCATCTTGAGCATCGATTGACCAACAAGATTGGCGCCATTGTGATTGGTACTGCCAGTGCGATGATGTTTTTAGATCGTTTTCTGCCGTCTTTTCAATAAATCAAATGGCGGTTTGTGATTGCAAACCGCCTAAAGAATCTCTTTGATCGCTTTCACTAGGGCATCACATTGTTCATCAGTACCGATGGTGATGCGAAGATACTGATCAATTCTCGGTAATTTAAAGTGACGCACGATGATGTGTCTTTCGCGAAGTGCCGCAGACAATTGTGCTGCATCGTGTTTCGGATGTTTTGTGAAAATAAAATTAGCCGAAGACGGAATTGTTTCAAAGCCCAGGGTATTTAATGTTTTCACCAAACTCTCGCGGGTGTTGATGACAGCCTGACTAATCTTGTTCAAGTAGTCTTGATCTTCGATGGCAGCCATGGCGCCAGCCATTGCTAACTTATCAATCGGGTAAGAGTTAAAACTGTTTTTAACTCGCTCAAGCGCTTCGATTAAATCAGGGTGACCAACGGCATAGCCTACGCGCAGGCCAGCTAATGCATAAGACTTGGATAAGGTGTGAGTGACTAAGAGATTGTTGTATTGCTTAATCAAAGACACGGCTGATGAAGTACCAAAATCAACATAAGCTTCATCAATCACGACAACACTGTCTTTATTTGCTTGAAGAAGTTTTTCAATGTCTTTTAAAGGTAATGCTTTGCCTGTGGGTGCATTGGGGTTTGGGAAAATGATTCCGCCGTTAAGCCCATTGTTTTTCTTTAAATAGTCATCAACTGAAATTGAAAAGTCATCACTCAGGGGAATGTTCTCAAAAGCAATGCCATAGAGTTTGCAGTAGACCGGATAAAAGCTGTAGGTGATATCCGGAAACAGAATGGGATTCTCATGTTTGAGTAAACCTAAAAACACATGAGCCAAGACTTCATCGGAACCATTACCAACAAATACTTGATTCGGTGTCAGACCATGAATTTTTGCGATGCTTTGCTTTAATGCATCTGAATTCGGATCTGGGTAAAGACGCAGAGCTTCGGTATTGGCAGCAGCAATGGCAGCCAATGCTTTTGGTGAGGGTCCGTAAGGACTCTCATTGGTGTTGAGCTTGATGAGCTGGCTTAATTTAGGTTGTTCGCCCGGAACATAGGGCGTTAACTCTTTAACAGTTTTGCTCCAAAAACGGCTCATCTTCTTGTCTTGCCTTATTAATTCAGTAATTTATACGGTTATTTCAATGATTTTTAGCTAATTTCGTTCAGAATCAGCACCTTCAGAAGGTTACCACGGGGTGGAAATTCAGGGGGACGGTGATATTATGACGGTATGCGCAACGTAGACGTCACTCGAAATACCTCAGAGACCCAAATTCAGATTGTTCTCAATCTTGATGGTACGGGCAAAGCTCAACTTAATTCTGGGGTTCCATTCCTCGATCACATGTTGGATCAGATTGCTCGACATGGCATGATTGATTTGGCTGTCACAGCCAAAGGCGATACACACATTGATGATCACCACACGGTTGAAGATGTGGGTATCACTTTGGGTCAGGCGATTGCTAAGGCAGTGGGCGACAAAAAAGGTATCACTCGTTATGGCCATTCTTATGTGCCTTTGGACGAAACCTTGTCTCGCGTGGTGATTGATTTTTCAGGTCGTCCAGGTTTGGAGTTCCATGTGCCGTTCACACGTGCACGCGTGGGTGACTTTGATGTTGATTTAACGATTGAGTTTTTCCGCGGGTTCGTGAACCACGCGGGAGTAACTTTACACATCGATAACATTCGTGGCATCAATGCGCACCATCAAATTGAAACAGTGTTCAAGGCATTTGGTCGCGCCTTACGCATGGCTTTGGAATTAGATCCTCGTGCCAGTGGTGTGGTTCCTTCTACAAAAGGTAGTCTATAAGAACTCAGCAAAAATTTGCTAGAACTCATTTACTCATCTTTCAGTCATTAGGTTCAGACCTTGTCTAAAAATTCACCGAGCATTGCCATTGTTGATTACGGAATGGGTAATCTACGTTCTGTTGCTCAAGCATTGATACATGCGGCGCCTGAAGCAAAGGTGATGATTTCTTCAAAAGTTGAAGAAATCAAAGCAGCTGATAAGGTGGTGTTGCCAGGGCAAGGTGCCATGCCTGATTGTATGACGCATTTACAAGAATCAGGTCTATTAGATGCTGTTTTAGAAGCCAGTCGTACCAAACCCATGTTGGGCGTTTGTGTGGGTGAGCAAATGTTGTTTGAGAGCAGTGCTGAAGTTCGTTTTGATGCGCCTGCTGGAGTAGAGGTCACACCTGGTTTAGGTTTATTGCCAGGCAAGGTGATTCGTTTTGATTTAGCGGGAAAGAATCAAGCTGATGGTTCTCACTTCAAAGTGCCGCACATGGGTTGGAATCAGGTTCAACAAACGCAAGCGCATGCATTATGGGAAGGCATTCCAGACAACAGCTCTTTTTATTTTGTACACAGCTACTATGCAGTTCCGGCTAATTCAGCTCATACTGTCGGTGCTACTGACTACGGTTCCTTATTTACATGTGCCGTGGCGAAAGATAATATTTTTGCAACACAGTTTCATCCAGAAAAAAGCGCACACTTAGGTTTGCGTTTGTATCAGAATTTCACTCGTTGGCAACCTTAAACATTATTTTTAAATATCTATCATGTTGTTAATACCTGCAATTGATCTTAAACAAGGCCACTGTGTTCGTTTAGAGCAAGGTGATATGGATAAAGTCACGACTTTTTCGGAAGATCCGGGCGCGATGGCAAAGCACTGGGTTGATAAAGGTGCGCGTCGTTTGCACTTGGTTGACTTGGATGGCGCATTTGCTGGTAAACCAAAAAATGAGTCTGCCATCAAGTCAATCTTGAAAGCTGTTGGTGACGATATTCCGGTTCAGTTGGGTGGCGGTATTCGTGATCTAGAAACCATCGAGCGTTTATTGGATGACGGCATCAGCTATGTGATCATTGGTACGGCTGCAGTGAAGAGCCCAGGATTTTTGCAAGATGCATGCGTGGCTTTCCCAGGACACATCATTGTTGGCTTGGATGCCAAAGATGGCAAAGTGGCCACGGATGGTTGGAGCAAGCTCACTGGTCATGAAGTGATTGATTTGGCAAAAAAATACGAAGACTATGGCGTCGAGGCAATCATTTACACCGACATCGGTCGTGATGGCATGTTGCAAGGTATCAATATGGATGCCACCGTTAAGTTGGCGCAAGCAGTGAACATTCCGATCATTGCCAGCGGTGGCTTAACTAATATGAAAGACATCGATGCTTTATGTGCTGCTGAGTCAGAGGGTGTGATGGGTGTGATCGCAGGTCGTGCTATTTACACAGGCAGTCTTGATTTAGCAAAAGCACAAAAATATGCGGATGAAAAATCCGGCAAGTAATTAAGAGCCAAGCATTCAACAAATAACCCATAGCTAACATAACCAACTAATAACTAAACAATCACCATGCTCTCAAAAAGAATCATTCCTTGTTTAGACGTTACAGCCGGCCGGGTTGTAAAGGGAGTGAACTTTGTTGAATTAAGAGATGCTGGTGATCCAGTTGAAATTGCTAAGCGCTATGACGACCAAGGCGCTGATGAAATTACATTTTTAGACATCACTGCCACATCCGATGAGCGCGACTTAATTTTGCACATCATTGAAGATGTTGCCTCTCAAGTATTTATTCCATTAACAGTGGGTGGTGGTGTTAGGGCTGTTGCTGATGTGCGCCGTTTATTAAATGCGGGCGCCGATAAGGTCGGCATGAACTCAGCTGCAGTAGCAAACCCAGATTTGGTGTCTGATTCTGCAGCCAAGTATGGTTCGCAGTGTATTGTGGTGGCAATTGATGCCAAGCAAACTGAAGCTGGTAATTGGGAAGTGTTTACCCATGGTGGCAGAACAGCTACCGGAATGGATGTTGTCGAATGGGCCAAAGAAGTTGCTAAGCGTGGCGCAGGTGAGATTCTATTAACCAGTATGAATCGTGATGGCAGTAAAGATGGTTTTGATTTGGCTCTTACTGCGGCTGTAAGTGACGCAGTTTCAGTACCAGTTATTGCTTCTGGCGGTGTTGGTAACTTACAGCATTTGGTTGATGGCATTACGAAGGGCCATGCTGACGCCGTATTGGCAGCAAGCATTTTTCACTATGGCGAGTACACCGTTGGCCAGGCAAAAGAATATATGGCCGCCCAGGGAATCCCAGTTCGGGTTTAAGTCGAATTTTCACTTTTTAGTAAGTTTGACCCATTGCCTGTAAAGTTTAGGTATGAGCAAACCTCAAAGCACACAAAGCACCTTTGCCCCAATTCAAAACCTACAAGCAGGCGCATGGCTTGATGCGGTGACTTGGAATGAGCAAGGCTTAGTTCCAGTCATCGCCCAAGAAGTTGGTAGCAAAGATATTTTGATGATGGCTTGGATGAATCGCGATGCTCTTATGGAAACATTGCGCTTAGGCGAAGCGGTCTACTGGACTCGCTCCAGACAAAAGTTATGGCACAAAGGCGAAGAGTCTGGCCATACTCAAAAAGTAAAAGAAATTCGCCTGGATTGTGATGGCGATACGATTTTGCTATTGGTTGAGCAAAAGGATGGCATTGCCTGCCACACAGGCGAACATAGCTGCTTCTTTTTGCAGTGGGACTCTGCAAAGGCTGCTTGGGTTGATGAGTCCAAGAATAAAAAGTAATGGCGAAGACCTGCCTACAAAAGACATAAAATGATCCTATGACTAGTACTGCAAACAAATCCTCTAATCTGGACTCGGCATTAGCCCATTTGGCTGATGTGGTCGATCAACGTCGTGATGCGTTTAAAGCAGGCCAAGCAGATCCTAAAACTTCCTATACCGCTTTGCTCTTTTCGAAGGGTGACGATGGAATTTTGAAGAAGATTGGTGAAGAGGCGACTGAGGCGGTCATGGCTGCCAAGGATTTGCGTAACTCTAATTTGGCTCCCGACCAGCAAAAGTTGCTAGTAGGTGAGATGGCAGATTTATGGTTTCACTGCCTGATTGCTCTATCTCAATTCAATTTGCGTCCAGAAGATGTTATCGCCGAGCTTGATCGTCGTCTGGGAACTTCGGGTATTGAAGAGAAGGCGGCCAGAAAAGCTGCCGGCAAAGAGTAATCACGAAATACTCTGAAATAACTACGGAATCAGCATGTCACACGATCCAAATTGCCTGTTTTGCAAGATTTCACAAGGTTTAATCCCCTCCCAGAAGGTTTATGAGGATGAGGAAATCTACGCTTTTAAAGATATTAATCCTGCAGCGCCTATCCATTTTTTGATGATTCCTAAAAAA
>CALKUJ010000358.1 GCA_937996825.1 uncultured Polynucleobacter sp.
AGCTCATCACGCCCTTCATCTTAGCCTTGGCAATAGACAACAAGTCAACCGGCGCAGAGCCAGCTCTGTCCTGTATGCCTGTGATAACCATCTTCAAAGTGTTTGTGTTCATGTCTACCTTCTAAAAAGCGTTCTGTTCACTGATTCAAAGTAAAGCCCTAAAACTTAAAGTAACTAAAGCCTTGAAATTTGTGCACCGCAACATCTCTTTGAGTTGATGCATATTAGGAAAGGTTATATACACTGTCAAGCATATAGAAAATTATTTACACTATTTCTAGTTATTAAAAGACTGTATAAAGCATCATACCCCCTGTGGATAAGGTGGGTGAGCCATTGACGGATAAGGGTAAATTTTATGTTAGTAAGCACTAATTTTATATTCTGAAAAAACTATATTTAGTGGTTTTTTTTAGATAAAAACCATAGATAGATTCAGGAATGATCAAATATTAGGGTTTTAACTTATCTTGGGCCTGTCTATCAGGAGTCATTCAGTAGAGATACAACTCATCAAGTGAAAGTCTCTTAATTACGCAATCATTCAGTTGATCAAGAAGGACTCGACAAGTTAGGGCAAAATCAAACCCTATGACAATCACGACAACCAATACAAGTTCAGCAAACCAATTTTTTGCAGTAAACAACCCTGCCAATCAAGAAACCATTGCTCAGGTCCCAAATATGACCCCAGCAGATGCCTTGCTTGCAGTTGATAAGGCTCATGCAGCTCTAGCAGCCTGGAAAGCCAGAACTGGCAAAGACAGAGCCCAGCTATTAAGGCGCTGGTTTGAACTCATGAACCGCGACGCTGATCGCTTGGCCCGCCTGATGACTGAAGAGCAAGGCAAAGCCTTGATGGAAGCCAAGGGTGAAGTCACCTACGCTGCCTCCTTTTTAGAGTGGTTTGCCGAAGAGGCCAAGCGCGTGATGGGAGCAATTCCAGCCAGCCCTTGGTCTGATAAACGCATGATGGTGCTCAAACAAGCCATTGGGGTGTGTGTTTCGATCACTCCTTGGAACTTCCCCTTAGCCATGATCACCCGCAAAGTAGCCCCAGCGATTGCTGCTGGCTGCACGATTGTCATCAAGCCTGCCGAACAAACGCCATTGTCAGCTCTGGCATTGGCTGAACTGGCCAAGGAAGCAGGGATTCCAGACGGCGTGATCAATATCGTGACGGCCGATGCCAAGAACTCGATTGAGATTGGCAAAGTACTTTGTAACTCCCCTTTGGTTCGCCACCTGTCTTTCACGGGCTCAACGCCGGTTGGCAGGATTCTGATGGAGCAATGTGCTCCAACTATTAAGAAGGTAGCACTTGAACTGGGCGGTCATGCCCCCTTCATTGTTTTTGAAGATGCTGATTTAGATGCCGCCGTCAGTGGCGCGATGCAATCCAAATACCGCAATGCTGGCCAAACCTGTGTTTGCACCAATCGCTTTTACGTTCACGAGAGCTTGCATGATGCTTTTGTTGAAAAACTTGCTCAAGCCAGCAAGCGCATCGTGATTGGTCCAGGTTTAGATAAAGGTGTTCAATTAGGACCCTTGATTGATCAACAAGCCATCAACAAAGTTGAACAACACGTTCAAGATGCTATCGCTAAAGGCGCCCGCCTCATCACTGGTGGTAAGCGCCACGCTTTGGGAGGCACTTTTTATGAGCCGACTGTTTTAGCCGGCGTTAAAAAAGGAATGTTGATCACTGAAGAAGAAACCTTTGGCCCGGTTGCAGCTGTGATTCCATTCACATCTGAATCAGAAGTGATTCAGATGGCCAATGACAGCGAGTATGGCTTGGCTTCCTATTTCTATAGCAAAGAC
>CALKUJ010000359.1 GCA_937996825.1 uncultured Polynucleobacter sp.
ATCAAAGATGCTGATTTAATTGCAATGCGTCCCTTGATCAAAACCCGCATGAATTTAGAGTGCGCTGTCACGCCTGAGATGATCGAGATTGCTTGTCAGGTAAAGCCCCACGATGTTTGTTTGGTTCCAGAAAAGCGCCAAGAGGTCACTACTGAGGGTGGCTTAGATGTGATTGGTAACTTTGACAACATAAAAAAATCCACACAACGTTTATTACAAGCTGGCATCACGGTTTCCATTTTCATCGATCCTGATGAACAGCAAATCAGTAAAGCCAAAGAAGCTGGCGCCACCGTGATTGAATTACACACAGGTAAATATGCTGACACAGCTGGATTCGAACAAGCCAAAGAACTTGAACGCATCAAAGCGGCAGCCAAGTTTGGTCATTCAATTGGCTTGAAAGTAAATGCTGGGCATGGTTTGCACGAAGGCAATGTGGAAGCAATTGCAGAAATATTAGAAATTGCAGAATTGAACATTGGGCACGCGATTGTGGCTGAGGCCGTCTTTAAAGGTTGGAAAGCGGCGATTCAAGACATGAGAACGCTGATGCTCAACTCTCGTCAACGTGCCATGAATCAGAAGCATTGATCACAGATTAATCAACGACATCCATCATGATTGCAGGCATTGGTACTGACCTATTAAAGATTGATCGCCTTAAAGCGGCTTATCAGCGTACCAATGGTCGTTTGGCAGAGCGCATTTTGGGTCCTGATGAAATGCAGGTCTTTAAAGCACGCTTGGCTCGTAATGAATCAAGAGGCATGGCTTACTTGGCCACACGCTTTGCTGCCAAAGAGGCTTTCTCTAAAGCCATTGGTTTGGGGATGCGCAGTCCGATGTCTTGGCGTGCCATGCAAACTCTGAATGATCCGAGTGGTAAGCCAATCATCAAATGCTCTGGTCAGTTGCAGACATTCATGGAAGAAAAGTTTTACACGGCTCAAGTCAGTATCACTGATGAAGTTGATATGGCCATGGCTTTTGTGGTCGTGATTTATGGTACCCCTGTGGTCACGGGTGTGACTGATCCAAAAGATTTAATAGGTTAATGGTCAAATAACAATATGAGCAAATTAAATTCATTCAATGCTGGGCCTATCGTTCTTGATGTGGTTGGCAAAACTCTAGATAAAGAAGATGTTCGCCGCATTGCTCACCCTAAAACGGGTGGCGTGATTTTATTTGGACGAAATTATCAAGACAGAGCTCAGTTAACTGCCTTAACCAAAGCCATCAAGGCGATTCGTGGTGATGTGATGATCAGTATTGATCATGAGGGCGGACGTGTACAACGCTGTCGGACTGATGGTTTCACGCATTTGCCTGCCATGCGAAAACTGGGTGATATTTGGGTTAACTTTGGTAAGAAGGCCACAGCTGAACATGCTTTAAAAGCCATGGAAGCCGCAACCGCTGCGGGTTATGTTTTGGCATCTGAGTTAAGAGCTTGTGGCGTAGATTTTAGTTTCACGCCTGTCTTGGATTTAGACTTTGGGCGCAGTGGTGTGATCGGTGATCGGGCCTTTCATCGTGATCCACAAATCACAGCTGCACTAGCCAAGAGTCTCAATCATGGCTTGCAATTAGCTGGTATGGCTAATTGCGGTAAGCATTTTCCAGGACATGGTTTTGCAGAGGCGGATTCTCATGTCGCGATTCCAGTGGATGAGCGTTCTTTAAAGCAAATCATGGGTGATGATGCAAAACCTTATGAGTACTTAGGTCTTGGTTTGGCATCAGTGATGCCAGCTCATGTGATTTATCCAAAGGTTGATAAAAATCCAGCGGGCTTTTCTAAGATTTGGTTACAAGAGATCCTAAGAAAACAATTAAAGTTCACTGGTGTTATTTTTAGTGACGATCTATCAATGGAAGGTGCGTCAGTGGCTGGTAGCGTGGTCAAGGGCGCTAAGTTGGCCCTTCAAGCAGGGTGTGATCAAGTCTTGATTTGTAATCGTCCAGATTTGGCTGATCAGTTGCTCAATGAACTCACTTATGATGAAAAGGCTTATCAAGTGTCTCGAGCCAGAGTTCAGAAGCTGATGCCTACATCAGCAGCGATGACTTGGTCAGAGCTACAAGCTAGTCCTGATTACCAAAGGGCCAAACAACTGCTCAAGCAGCTGAAGTTAATTGCTTGAACTTTTAAGCTGGTCTGACTCTGGCGGTCAATGATTCTGGGCCGCCACGTTGTTCTAATTCAGATAAGCGCAAAGCTTCATGTTCGAATTCAATGATGCCTGAGGTGAGGCGGGCGCGATCTAAAGAAATCACATAGGTCCAAACCAAGCTGCGGTCTTTTCTCTTAAATACGTCGACTATTTTTTTCATGGCTAGGCTTAATCAAGCTCCTTTTAAACTAGCCATAAGTTAACACGAAGCACTAGATATAGTTATAAGTGTTTGCCATAACCCTAGCTATTGTGAAACTTACAGTGATTGCTCATCTTGTTTAGCATCAATATATAAAAATATAAATTGAACGACTAACTACTTAAATGCAAAGACTAATTCGGATCGATAAGTTTTTAACTGAATATATGAAGTGGCTTTTTTCATTTTGATAC
>CALKUJ010000360.1 GCA_937996825.1 uncultured Polynucleobacter sp.
GCGATAGAAGATCCAAACCTGCTCGTCAAACACCGATGCCAAAGCTGAAATAAGTGGATTCTCAGATACCTGACCAACGCCTCCTTGCAAAATACCGACGTGGAATTTTGAGTTTGCTTGGTTCAAGCGCTCTATGTTTTCTAGACTACCTGCTGATGGCACAACTTCTAAAGTGATTTTTTCTTTTGCAAGCTCTTTGGCCAATTGTTGGCCAAAGCGGTAGTAAAGACCATTATCAGCACCCGTTGTCATCACAATCTTATTCGGTGGGCTTGGCACTAAAAACCAAATCAACAAACCGACGAAAAAAATGATCATCAAAGGCAAGACAAAGAGCATGGGTGGCTCAAGTAAACGTTGGGTCAATTGTTGTAATTTGTTTTTCATGATCGCCAGATGCTTCGCATTAAGAGTATTTTGTCAAAAGAAGTTTTAAATGTAATCGATGGATTGAATTATTTACCAATCAATGAGATGCCCAGAGGAATACCAGCATCTTCAGCCTTCACTTGCTGCGGCTTACCGAGTCTGACTCGGTCTTTCATGTCCGGTGAGTTTTTCAAGAAAGCATCTCGCGCATGACTTGCGCGAGCGTTGGCCAAGGCCGCCAAGCGTGCTTCATTGATGTTTTGCGCCTCGATCAACTCTTTGCGCAAGATTTCCCAACGGGCAGGATTGTTTGGCAGTTTGATGAGTTGTTGAGCCAGTTTGATGCGCCCCACTTGCGAGCCATAAGCTGATTTGAGACCACTTTGCACGCGAGGGTCAGACAAACTTGGATTAGGTAAAGGTTCAGTGTCTTTTAACTGGAACCCTGCGGCTAATAAGATGGCACGATCTGCATTGACCCTGGCCAACTCTTGACGATCGATTTGTGGGTCATAGGTGCCATAGAACTCAACAATGGCATTGGCTTTCTTTTCCAGAAGTTTGGCTACTTTTTCTAATTTTTCCTGCTCAGGCGGTGTGATGACACTCTCTCCAGCAGCGGTGTAAATGCCATCCATGCCCTCTTCGCCGAACAAAGATGCCAATGCTCTGAAAGGGGCTGTGACGATGTTAGACAAAACATTGCGCAGAGCTTGCCAGAACAAATGGCCAACACTGAATTCTGGTGAATCAACATTGCCCTTGATTGGAATGTTGACATCAATCATGCCATCCGAGTCCTCTAAGACAGCGATGGCCAGACGAATGGGTAATTTTGCCCCCTTAAAGTCTGGGACCTCTTCACCTAATTTGATTTTGCGGATCACAAAACGATTTTTGCCAAGCAATTGACCTTCTTTGGCGGTGTAGCGTAAATCAACATCAATACGTCCATCGTCGATTCGGTAGCCAGCAAAATTCATTGAGTAAGGATTGATGCTGTTAAGCGGCAAGTTCTTAAAGCTCATAGAGACATCAGCGTTTCTTCTTGGCTCTTCAAAAGCAGCCTGACCCCTGGCACGAAAACTTCCACTTTTATCAACAGTGCCATCCAAAGCGATGGTGGCGTATTGCCCCGGCACATTGCTGACTCCCAACAATGAACCATTCAGCTGATTGATATTGCTGATAAATCCAGGTTTGATGGATGCATCTGAAAAATACATCTTGCCCTGATTGACCTTAACAGCTTTGATATCAACTTCAAACGCAGGCTTGCCTGCGGTCTTGCGGACTGGCGCTGGGCTGGCCGCAGTGATCATGGCCTGTTTGCTCATGAATAAACGACGGAAGTTACTGAATTTATCTTCGCCAATCGCAAATTTGGCCAAGGGCTGAGTCAAGACCAATTCTTGAATACTGAAACGCTGCTGCTGTTTTTCTAAAAAGTCGAGTTCAAATTTTGAGAAATAGGCTTTTTTCCAGCTAAGTAATGGCTCTTTTTCTTTGGGTTCATAGATGGCCAGCTCATCAAAATCAAGGTCTCCCAAAATAGCCCAACCGCGTTGATTGGTTTTTAGCTTGAGTTCTGCGCTGACCGATCCTTTTTGTATGAGTAACTTCTCATTGGCTGGTAATAAAGCAATGAATGGAGCCAAAGGAAGGTTTTTGAAGGCGACCACTCCATCAAGGTCTGATTTTTTCAAGTCATAACTGAGTTGGCTGTTCAAAACAGAATCTTCAATCTTCAAATTGATCTTCAAATCAATTTTTTCTTGAGCAGTCAGATCCAGGTGGCCTCCAATGCCCAAACGTGAGAGTTGAAGACGGTTCGCAGAACCAGGAATCGCCACATCAATGTTCTTGAGGTTCAAGAGATAGTCACTCTGCACACCCCGCCCACCGCTTGGCGCATAGTTAGCAAATTCTTTGGCCTGAAATTCAACATCTTTGAATAAGTAGTCTGTTTTTTTGACGCTGTCTTTGATGGCGATTTGACTATTCTTGAGAGCAAATTGATCAATTTCAATTTTTAGACTTGATGGCTTTGCTTGCGCCTTTTTTAATGTCTGAATGGCTTTGATCAGCTCAAGAAAATTCCATTGCGTCATCCCCTGTTTATTGGATGTGCGCTGCAAAAAAATATGGGCTTTATCAATCTTGATTTCAGATAGATGAATTCGGCCAATCAGAACATGGATCAATTCAGCATTGATGCTCAGATGTGAAACATTGATGAGAGGCTCGGCTTGCTGCTTGGGGCTTGATACGTTTGGCGCTTTAGATACTTTTAAGCCATGGATGTCTAGCTTGAGTATCCATGGCGATACCTGAATACGCTCATAAGTGATTTGATGACCAATACTTTGGCCGTATTGATCAACTGCATGTTTGACTGCCCCAGGCAGAAAGATGGCCAAAGCTGCCCAAAAAATCAACATCAGGGCTGTGAATGCTAGTCCGACCCTGATGATGAGTTTTTGATGTTTCATACCCAAATAATAAATTGACTGAACGTCTTGGGGATGGCTTGGTTTGACGCTGAATGCTTATTTGGTGACTGGCGGAATCACAGTACTTCTTGGGGCAACCGTCAACATGACATTCGCCTTTCCACCAAAGCCACCTTCTTCGATTTCAATGGTGGCGGTTCTATCTTTTTTGATGAAAACCAAGATACTGTTCTTAGATTTCGTTGAAGAAACCAAGGTCCAGCCCGCTTTTTGAAATTGATCTCTAAAGAAGGTGAAGGTTTCATTGGCATTTTGAGCTGAAGTGATAGCGACACGACCCGCCCAACCATCACCACTGCCCAAAATCAGGGAGTTTTCATTATTGATGCGTGCACCACCGGGCATAGGCATTTCACCCAGCAATTTTGACTGGATGTCTTGAACTGATTCACCGTCTGCATTCTTAAGTTGAGTCGTTGCACAAGCACTCAATCCCAAAGCAATGGTGATGATGGAGCTGATGAGTAGTTTGTTCATGGCAAGGATTCCTCAATGACGTAATTTTCTTTAATAAAGATAAGGATACACCCAGTCACTGAAATGATTGCTTGATTTCTTCATGACAACTTTTTTCAGAAAATTTTTAGATGGATGACTTGAAATACTTCTAGAAATTTAAAAGTGTGCTAGCAAATTTTTTCTAGAAAAAAGATAAACGCTTGTTTTGAATTTATTAAATAAATAATTCCACTGAAAATAATTTACTTAATCAATGTCAATAGGTGAAAAAATTTATTTTGTGAAATTTTTTTCAAGACTTATCCACAGTTTGTGTGGACTACTTGATCACAAAATTGAAAAAGTCCTTATTTGATAATGGTGGAGCTGGTCTGCCTAAAAAATAGGCAGCTATAGATTGCGCACTCAATGAGTGAATTATTTTTGTCAGAATTTTGTAACAAAAGTTTTTTTAATTCGCTTGACAAAGAAAAATCTCGCCAGCTTTCTCTTCAATTTCTAATTTAATGAGACGTGATCCATGTGGGCATGGACCAGAAATACACTCGCCGGTATCGGGTAAATATTGTGCATCGTGCGATGCACAAATGATGGCTGTTTTGTCATTCGTGAAGAATTGTCCTGGTTGCCAATCCAATTCCATGGCCACATGAGCACAACGATTCAGATATGCATGAGCCTGACCATCAAAACGAATCACAAAAGCGGGTAATGTTTCATCAACACGATGGTCAATCGATCCAACCATGCCCGCTATGTCAGAAGTTCGCACCATGAAACGAAAGCCCTCCTCTTGATCTTGGATGCGATCACTGGAACAGATGCGATGACCTGCCTGAATCAGAGGTTCAAAGTCATCATCAGGGGTGGTGTTCTGATTAGAGGACATGTAGGGCTTTCAAAAAATAGTGGTTAATTTGAGCTGAATTGTCTGCTTTAGCAGATAATCTGCAAATATTAAGAAATATTGTAGACATGTCATTAATTTCAGCAACCACCAAAGCAGCTTTAGAAGAGCTTTTAGAAACTGCCCTGCGCCCTGCGCCAGCAGATTGGTTAGGGATTCGTTTCCGTGGGCAGATGATTGGCTTTATCCAGCCAGACTATATTGGTACCATCAAGTCTTATATCGAAGATACTGAAACCCCAGCCCTAGCTCTGTTTGGCGAGCATTTACATCTTGAGAATCTACCGCCATTTTTATTGAGCCAAGAATTACAGGATTTAGCTGAATTTTTAAAGAAGGAAGGCTTGGCTCCGGGTTGGCGCGATGAGTCTTATGCATGGTTAGATGAGCACGGCCATGAGCGCTTTAGACTCGAGCGTGCAGTATTCCGCTCTCTTGGTTTACACAGTCGTGCTTGTCATATCAATGGCTATACCGCCAAACAAGAGATGTTTTTAGGTATGCGCAGCCCTGATAAAGCCACAGACCCCAATATGCTTGATAACTTGGCCGCTGGCGGCTTAACAGCGGACGAGACTTTGCAGCAAGGTGTGCTTCGCGAGCTATGGGAAGAAGCAGGCGTTCCAGTGGAAATTTCACGTCAGGCAGAACCCGTGGGACATATCCATGTGAGACGAGTGGTAGAGCAAAAAGGTCTTCATGATGAGAGCTTGTACACCTACGATCTATTGATACCGGATGAATTTGAGCCCAAGAATATGGATGGTGAAGTCTCAGGCTTTATCAAAGTTCCTTATGCGCAAGCGGCTGATTTGATTTTGGAAGGTGCCCTCACCCCAGATGCGGCAGCGGTTGCTGCAGATTTTCTTTTAAGAAAGTCTTAATCCCCTAAGGCACCATGGAGATCATTGCTTTTACGCTGTCTCTGATATGTGTGGCCCTCAATGCCTATGGCCATATTTTGACTTGGCCTTTGATGATTGCGAGCTCAGCTGCGTATGCCTGGGTGTTTCAGGATGCAAAGTTGTTTGGTGATGCTTGGTTGCAAGGCGTTTTTATTCTTTTGGCGATTTATGCTTGGAAGACCTGGTCGAAATCAAATCAGACAGATAGCGCTCAAATAAGTTCATTCAGAAGAATGCCTCGCAGCTGGCCTTTGATTGCCAGTTTTTTATGGTCTGGCTTATTTTTAGTGATTCACTATCTCTTAGTGAACCACACCAGCTCAGATGTGCCACTGATTGATGCTTTTTTGACTGCTGGTAGTTTATTGGCCACTTATATGAGTGCCCAAAAGTGGTTGGA
>CALKUJ010000361.1 GCA_937996825.1 uncultured Polynucleobacter sp.
AGAACTGAAGCTGATATCGATAAAGGTTTCCAAGATTATCGATTTGACAATATCTCAAGCTCCATCTATCAGTTTGTTTGGGATGAGTATTGCGATTGGTATTTAGAGCTTGCCAAAGTTCAATTACAAAACGGTACGCCCGCACAACAACGCGCTACCCGTAGGACTCTTTTGCGCGTTCTTGAGACCATCTTGCGCTTGGCCCATCCAGTGATCCCATTCATCACTGAAGAGCTATGGCAAATCGTTGGCCCAATGTCCGGCAAGGATCTTGATAAACAAGAAAAGCAAACGATTGCATTACAGGCTTACCCAATCGCTCAGCCAGAAAAGATATGCACAAAGAGCGAAGCATGGGTTGCTGAAGTGAAAGCCCTGGTGGACGCTTGTCGCAACCTCAGAGGTGAAATGCAAATCTCTCCAGCACAACGCGTGCCTTTGTACATCAAAGGTGATTCAGAGTTCTTGAAAGTCGCCGCTTCGTATATTCAGGCATTGGCAAAGTTATCAGAAGTAAAAATTTACGAAGATGATGTCAGCCTAGAAAAAGATGGTGCAGGTGCACCGGTGGCGATCGTGGGTAACACCAAAATTTTGCTCAAAGTTGAAATTGATGCGGCTGCTGAAAAAGCTCGCTTGAATAAAGAAATTGAGCGCATCAGCGCAGAAATCAATAAAGCTAATTCAAAGTTAAATAATGAAAGCTTTGTGGCAAGAGCGCCCGAGGCAGTGGTGATTCAAGAGAAACAGCGCTTGGCTGATTTTGAGTCTTTATTAGAAAAACTGAACAGTCAATTAAGTCGTTTACCATCCTAATATGAATACAACTATCACCAAAGCAGTTTTCCCAGTCGCGGGTCTTGGCACCAGATTTTTGCCAGCGACCAAAGCAAGCCCTAAAGAAATGTTGAATGTGGTTGATAAACCATTGATTCAATATGCCGTTGAAGAGGCCATGGCAGCTGGTATCACTGAAATGATTTTTGTCACAGGTCGCAGCAAACGCGCGATTGAAGATCACTTCGATAAAGCATATGAGCTTGAAGCCGAATTAGAAGCTAAGAACAAACAAGACTTATTGGCTTTGGTTCGCAGCATCAAGCCAAGCCATGTTGACTGCGTGTATGTCAGACAGCCAGAGGCTCTTGGTTTGGGTCATGCTGTTTTATGTGCTGAAAAATTAATCCGTGACGAAGCGTTTGCCGTTATTTTGGCCGATGACTTATTGGACGGCAAAGTGCCTGTGATGAAGCAAATGGTTGACCAATACCAACACTATCGCAGCTCTATCTTGGGTGTTGAAAAAATCTCCCCCGAGCAAAGCAAGTCATATGGTGTGATTGATGGCAAGCTATTTGATGACCGCATTTACAAACTCAGCGGCATTGTTGAAAAACCAGCCCCAGCAGATGCCCCATCAAACATGGGCGTTGTGGGTCGCTATATTTTGTCTTCAAGAATTTTTGACCATATCAAAACAATCAAACCAGGTGCAGGCGGGGAACTTCAGTTAACCGATGCGATTCAGTCACTGCTCAGTCAAGAGCAGGTTCTGGCTTATGAATATGAAGGTGTGCGCTATGACTGCGGCAGCAAACTGGGCTACTTAAAAGCCACTGTGGACTTTGCCTTGCGTCATCCGGAAGTCAAGGAAGGTTTTAGCGAGTTCCTCAAAACTCGCTGATCAATCCTTAGCGGCGCTTGAGATAAAAAACAAAAGCGTCGGCGACCTTTTCTGTTAACAGCAACTCATTGCCGGTGTGCTTGGCAAAGGTTGGAAAATCTTGCTCAGCGCCTGCATCAGTTGCTGTTACTTTAAGAACTTCGCCACTTTGCATTTCTGCCAATGCTTTTTTGGCACGCAGAATTGGCAGCGGGCAATTAAGCCCACTGGCATCGACTTCTTTATCTACTTGCTGACTCATAGACGCTCTGATACCCAAGCTTGAACACTCTTAAGAGCCACCGGAAGACCTTTGGGATCAGTGCCGCCAGCCATGGCCATGTCAGGCTTACCGCCGCCCTTACCGCCCACCTGTTGAGCCACGTGATTCACCAAATCACCAGCTTTAACTTTAGCAATCGTGTCGGCAGTCACACCAGCAGCTAATTGAACTTTTCCATCTTGCACGGAAGCTAAAACAATCGCAGCAGACTTCAATTTATTTTTAAGCTGATCCAATGTTTCTCGCAAAACTTTGGCGTCAGCCCCTTCTAATTGAGCTGCCAAGATTTTCACGCCGTTCACTTCAACAGCTTGTGCCATCAATTCATCACCTTGGCTTGCAGCAAGCTTAGAACCCAAACGCTCGAGTTCTTTTTCCAAAGAGCGTGCGTGGTCTTGAAGCTGAGCGATTCTTTGAGCCAAGTCACTTGGCGTGGCTTTTAAGCTAACCGCCAATTGATTAATCTGCGTGTCTAGCTTTTGTAAATAAGTCAGCGCACGGTCACCAGTGATTGCCTCAACTCGGCGAATACCAGCTGCAACACCGCTTTCAGACAATATTTTAAAAATACCAATATCACCTGTTCGCTGAACGTGCGTTCCACCGCACAATTCTTTTGATGAGCCGATTTCTAAAACACGAACAGACTCACCGTATTTTTCGCCGAACAACATCATGGCACCCGTTTTCTGGGCATCGTCCAAACTCATCACTTTGGCTGAGGTTGCTGCATTCGCAAGAATTTCAGCGTTCACCAACTGCTCTACCTGAGAGATCTGCTCTGGCGTCATCGGAGCGGTGTGAGTGAAGTCAAAACGTGTCTTATCAGCGTCGACCAATGAACCTTTTTGCTGCACATGTGCGCCCAATACTTCGCGCAAGGCTTTGTGCATCAAATGGGTAGCGCTGTGATGACGAATCGTTCTTGCACGTCTTTCTGCATTGACTTTGGCATTGAGCTGATCGCCGACTTTGATTTCGCCTTCAAGAACTTGGCCGTGGTGACCAAACACATCTGCCTGAATCTTCAGCGTGTCCTCAACTTCAAACAAACTGGACTGATTACGCAACTCGCCAGCATCACCGACTTGACCGCCAGATTCAGCATAAAAAGGTGTGTTATCTAGAACCAAAACAGCGTTGTCGCCTGCTTTGATCGAGGTTACTTGTGAGCCATCAACATAGAGTGCTAATACCTTGGCAGAGTCTTTGTTCAAAGTATCGTAACCATGGAACACGGTTGGCGCCCCACTGTATTCAAGACCTTGAGCCATTTTGAATTTACCTGCGGCACGTGCTTGATCACGCTGACGATTCATGGCAACTTCAAAGCCAGCTTCATCCACCGTCACACCGCGCTCACGACAAACGTCCGCCGTTAAATCTAATGGGAAACCAAAAGTGTCATGTAATTTGAAGGCCGTTTCACCGTCAATTACCTTTGAACTATTGGTCAAAGCAGCCTCAAGAATTTCCATACCATTGGAGATGGTTTGGAAAAATCTTTCTTCTTCTTGTTTGAGGACTTCAGTCACTCTGGCTTCATTGGCTTTTAATTCTGGATAAGCATCACCCATTTCTTTGACCAAAGCATTGACCAGCTTATGGAAAAATGGGGCGCGAGCACCTAATTTATAACCGTGACGAATCGCACGACGGGTGATGCGACGTAAAACGTAGCCACGTCCTGCGTTACCAGGAATCACACCATCTGCAACGGTGAATGAACATGCACGAATATGGTCAGCAATCACTTTGAGGGACGGACTATTGGCATCACAGTCACCGGCACCAGCACCATCAACTGCTGCTTTAGCAGCGTTGAGTAAATTAACAAATAAATCGATTTCGTAGTTTGAGTGAACGTGCTGCAAAACAGCGGCAATACGTTCAAGACCCATGCCGGTATCAACACTCGGCTTTGGCAATGGGTGCATCACACCATCTTCATCGCGATTGAATTGCATGAAGACGTTGTTCCAAATTTCGATGTAACGATCACCATCTTCGTCAGGACTGCCCGGAGGACCCCCAGCAATATGGTCACCGTGGTCATAGAAGATTTCTGTACAAGGACCACAAGGACCTGTATCACCCATCATCCAAAAGTTATCGGATGCGTAACGACCACCTTTGTTGTCGCCAATTCGAATGATTCTTTCTGCTGGCACACCAATTTCTTTTTGCCAAATCTCATATGCCTCGTCATCTTCGGCATAAACAGTCACCCATAACTTTTCAGCTGGCAAGTTATAAACAGTGGTCAATAGTTCCCATGCGTAACTGATGGCATCTTTTTTGAAATAATCGCCAAAAGAGAAGTTACCCAACATTTCAAAAAAGGTGTGGTGACGAGCGGTGTAACCGACATTGTCTAAGTCATTGTGCTTACCACCGGCACGGATACATTTTTGCGCTGTGGTCGCTCTGTTGTATGGGCGCTTATCAAAGCCCAAGAAAACATCTTTGAATTGATTCATGCCAGCGTTGGTGAACAACAAGGTCGGATCATCGCCAGGTACGACTGGACTAGACGAGACCACCTGATGGCCTTTGGATTCAAAGAACTTTAAGAAATTTTGGCGTATTTGAGTAACTTTCATGTGCGTAATTATGACTCAGAGAAGGCTCATTGGTATAAACCCTGAAAACAAAAAATGGGTATCCAAGCTTTAACAAAGCTTACAATTATGTCTTTATCACTTTTTATAAAAATAAAGAGGGCCTAACGATGCATATACGCAGTCAAAAAGACTTCGCCTCAGGAATCATGTTTGTACTTATCGGACTTGGTTTTGCCTACGTTGCGACAACCTACCCGATGGGGACCCCAGCCAAGATGGGTCCTGGTTACTTCCCCTTTTGGTTAGGAATTGTTCTAGCCATCATTGGTGCCATTGTGACCATGACCTCGATGACTAAAAAAGGTCAATCTGACAAGCTCGCAAAATGGGACTGGCTCTCTGTTTTGTGGGTCACTGGCTCTGTGGTTTTATTCGGTCTTATCCTTAAACCTATGGGCTTGGTTGTTTCATTGGCAATGTTGATTTTCATTTCAGCGATGGCCAGCCATGAGTTCCATTGGAAGGGTACTGTTCTGAATGTGGTGATTTTGAACGTGATTGCCTACGTTGCCTTTATCTGGGGATTGAAACTTCAGTTCCAAGTTTGGCCAAGCTTTTTAACTCCTTAAATCTCGGAGAAGATACATCATGGAATTATTAGATAACCTGGCGCTGGGTTTCACCACCGCTTTGACGGTGCAAAATTTACTTTACTGCTTTATCGGCGTTTTATTAGGCACGATGATCGGTGTTTTACCGGGCTTGGGCCCAATCGCTACGATTGCGATGCTTTTGCCTGCTACATATGCATTACCTCCAATTGCTGCGCTCATCATGTTGGCCGGTATTTACTACGGTGCTCAGTATGGTGGCTCTACCACGGCGATTTTGGTCAACATCCCTGGAGAATCATCCTCGGTGGTGACTGCGATTGACGGTTACCAAATGGCCCGTCGCGGCCGTGCGGGTGTAGCTCTATTCACAGCTGGCTTCGGATCTTTCTTTGCTGGTTGCGTGGCCACTTTGGTTCTTGCTGCATTTGCTGCGCCATTGGCCCAAGTTGCTTTTAAATTTGGTCCTGCCGAGTACTTCTCACTGATGGTTTTAGGTCTGATTGGTGCCGTGGTTTTGGCATCAGGCTCATTGATCAAAGCGATTGGCATGATTGTGCTTGGCTTGTTATTAGGTCTGATTGGTACCGACGTTAACTCAGGTGTGGCTCGTTACTCGTTCGAGATCCCTGAATTAACAGACGGTATTGGTTTCGTGGCTATTGCTATGGGCGTGTTTGGTTTCGCTGAAATCATGAACAACCTTGAGCAAAAAGAGAAGCGCGAAACATTCTTGGACAAAGTGACGTCTCTTTGGCCAAGCAAGGAAGACTTCAAGCGCATGATGCCGTCGATTCTTCGCGGTACAGGTATTGGCTCAATCTTGGGCGTATTGCCTGGTGGCGGCGCTCCTTTGGCTGCCTTTGCTGCTTATTCTTTAGAGAAGAAAACTTCAAAGCACAGCGAAGAATTTGGTAAGGGTGCGATTGAAGGTGTGGCAGGTCCTGAAAGTGCTAACAACGCTGCATCACAAACTTCATTCATTCCTTTGTTAACTCTTGGTATTCCACCAAATGCCGTGATGGCGTTGATGGTGGGTGCTATGACGATTCATAACATTCAACCAGGCCCACAGGTGATGACTTCTAACCCAGCCTTGTTCTGGGGCTTGATTGCATCTATGTGGATTGGTAACTTGATGTTGATCATTTTGAACCTGCCATTGATTGGCGTATGGGTCAAAATGTTGACCATCCCTTATCGTCACCTCTATCCAGCTATTTTGGTTTTCTGCTGTATCGGTGTGTACACGGTCAACAACACCAACTTTGATATTTTCATGACAGCCATTTTTGGTGTTGCGGGTTATCTCTTCTTCAAATTGGGTTGCGAAGCACCTCCATTGCTACTTGGCTTTGTTCTAGGACCAATGATGGAAGAAAACTTCCGTCGCGCCCTACTCCTCGCCAGAGGTGATTTCACGGTGTTCTTCACTCGTCCGCTCTCTCTTGGACTATTGATCGCTGCTGCGGCTTTGGTGGTGATTGTGGCTCTACCGGCGGTGAAAAAAACCAGAGAAGAGGCTTTCGTCGAAGAATAAATTTACAATGTGGGTATGTCTGAAAAGAAGAACCCAATTCCTTCTAAATTCGAGACCCTAGAGGTCTCGAATTTTTTGCGTCAAATCATTGATGCCGATCTTGCCAAAGGCAAGCACTCTAAGCGCCTAGATACCTCTGGGAAACCCCTTCCAAGTGTTATCACACGGTTTCCGCCTGAACCCAATGGTTATCTTCACATTGGTCATGCCAAGAGTATTTGCTTGAACTTTGGCCTTGCCAGAGATTACGCACACGCTTTACATGGCGCCCGTTGCAATATGCGCTTTGATGACACCAACCCCAGCAAAGAAGAGACTGAATACGTTGATAGCATCATTGATGCAGTCCGTTGGTTAGGCTTTGACTGGATCCACGATGGCGTGGAGCATCAACACTATGCCAGCGACTATTTTGATCAGTTGTACGAATTTGCAGAAAAAT
>CALKUJ010000362.1 GCA_937996825.1 uncultured Polynucleobacter sp.
CTTGCACGCTTTTGGGCAATACCGTTGTGGGTTTAGTCTCAGCCTTGGTAGCTACTGCTTTGGGGCGAAATACATGAAATGCAGCACCTGCGCCGCCTGCGGCCATGATGGTTGCGGTGGATGCAGCGCCGTTTGCGCTGGTTTCAAAAGTTTGTGTAGTCATGCTCTTCTCCTTGAAAGGTTTTTAAAACCCCTTTCGGGGCTGTCGATCCGCCTAATTGCGAATCCACAACCTGGACTTTAGGCATCCATAACAGTTTTATACATTTCAATTTATCTTGTTATGAAATATGATTGAGCAATGAAATACCCACGCAGTCGTTTTTACAAAGGCATTCCAGGATTCAGCTTCACCGACGATGACGGACTTCTCGAAGCAGCCGAGGCCAGCGTCTACAAGAGATGGTGGCAGCTAATGCGGCTAAGCCCTGTGTTTTGGTATGCAAGAACAACAGGCATTGCGCCTGTCGACTCGGTCATAGCTGAGAACTACGAAAAAGCTGGAAACTTAAAGTTCAATGACTTCTCTCACTGGTGGGAGAAGCATGGCAAATATGTTTTTGAGGAAGCATCTCGTCCTGCTCATTTGCGGATAGTCAATATTGCCGATCCCAACGATAGAGTGCTGGACAGAAAAAGCCTGCTAATTGAAGTTCCACTAACCAGCACTAGAAAAAGAATCATCAGCGAGTTAAAACGAATTCTTGATTCCGTCGATCATGACGTAACAGGCAGAAACGTCATCAAGCTAAGTAATGCTCCTTTGAAGCTTAAGAGTAAGAAATTCAACATCACAACTCTTGAGAACGAGTCGTGGGTGCTGATCTATCGCATTCTTTACCCACACATTTCAATTTGGAAGATTGGCGATCGACTTCGACTGGCTCCCCATCTCGACGTCAGAGAGCTAGATCAAAAAGTATTTTCCAAGGGGGAAGGACCATTTGCAACGCTTCAAAGCCTGACAGGTAGGAACTTATATAAAGCTCGTTTTGCTCGTTATCACGTTGAGCGAGGGAGCTTCCCTGATTACACCCGCGTTTACG
>CALKUJ010000363.1 GCA_937996825.1 uncultured Polynucleobacter sp.
TATATTTGGGTTAAGGATGTCTGGCTAATAGATACCAGAAATCTCATCATTGTTATTTAACCAACTAGGCTCACATTGTAATTCAAACTTCAGCCAATGCAAAAACCACCTTTTAGAAGAGCATCAGGCAAGGTAAAAGCTCTGTATAGGCCAAAGAGTCCGGTAAAAATCATCAAGCTTGCAGCCACATAGCGTGTCCATGCCTGATGACCCCAAGCAGCTAGGCGGGCTGAGAAACCCGAGATCAATAAAAGGTTGGGCAATGTTCCCAATCCAAAAGCCAGCATCAATAGGCCTCCCGATACCCCATCGCCTGATAAAAAAGCCAAAGGCAAGATGCTGTAAATCAAACCACAGGGGACCAAACCCCACACCAACCCAACTAAAAAATGTGGCTTACGACCAGGCTGATGAAGTGATTTTGATAGTTTTGACCATAAAGCAGCGGTTTTTGTATTGAACCAAACCTCCCATGCGGAGCTTTTGGTCTTATTTTTAGTTAAAACAAAGTAACCCTGGAACAAAAAAATCAGTGCAGCAAGAGCAAATAAGGCCCTTTGAACTGGTAACCAGCCTTGCTGCCAGAGTGGAAAGCCCAGAGTTCCAGCCACAATACCCAGTAGAACATAAGTTGAAATTCTGCCCAAATGGGTCAAAAGCTGCTCAAAAATCAGCTCTTTTTTTGAAATAAAACGTAAATGTGCTGTATTCGCATCTTTTGCACCGTTTTGCTTTGACCGCTCTAAACCAGCCGCAATCCCACCGCACATCAGAGCGCAATGCCAACCACTGACCAGGGCACCAATAAATATTGTCAAAAATAAGGCGGAAGTGACCATACTTACTGAAATTTCCTAACTGGTATTGTTGGGTGTGAAGTTATAGAATAGTACCAATGTGTTAAGTACTTGCATTGATATAAAGCAAACAACCATGAATCGTATCGCCACCTCTCAAACCGCCAACAAATGCTCAACATGCGTTTTAGGGCAGTTTTGTCTACCAGTTGGCCTAAATCCTGAAGACATTGGCAAAATCGATTCACTGGTCACTGAAAGAGTTCGCCTAAAAAAAGGCGATGTCCTTTACCGCCAAGGCGAAACTTTGAGCGCTGTTTATGGAATTAAATTTGGTACTCTAAAAACCGAATACGCACTCCCCGATGGTCGCGAGCAAATCACAGGGTTTCATCTGCCAGGGGAAATGCTGGGCTTAGACGGCATCGGCAACAATCACTATCAGTCAAATGCAATTGCACTCGAGGACAGTGAAGCGTGCGTGGTTAAGTTCAATGAATTTGAAGTCTTGGCAAGACAAATTCCATCTCTTCAACAGCAATTTCACCGCATTTTGAGTAAAGAGTTAACTCAAGATCAACGTCACCTTCTGTCTTTAGGCAGTCTTCGAGCTGAAGAACGTTTAGCCAGCTTCTTATTGAATTTCTCAGATCGTTTAGCCGCCAGAGGATATTCGCCAAGCGAATACCACTTGCGCATGAGCCGCGAAGAGATTGGTAGCTATTTGGGTATTCAGTTAGAAACCGTCAGCCGATTATTCTCACGCTTCACTGAATCAGGCCTGATTCAAATCAAGCAACGACATATCAAGTTAATTGATATGAATGGCCTTCTCGAGCTAGCAGGCAAATCAAGCGCCATTCACTGCGCATCTCACGTTTAAGTTTTACAGCAAACCGCCGTCTGCTTTTTCATTGAGATCACAGAGTGATCCTGGCAAGATGTAAATCGTCAAAGCACTTGAAAGTGCACACAGTAGCCAAAAACAAAAAAATCCAACTGTATAGATTGCTTCTTTGGATGCACGAATTGGCTGATCAAAAAATATCAAATCCTCAGGTTGTACCAAAGTAAAAAATACTCCCTCAGCAATTCCGCCGACCAAGAAAGATGGCCACAAGATCCACATCAACAAACGGAACTTCATTTAGCCACCTGCTCTATTTTTAATCCTTGCTTAACAACTCCCTCGCGGATCGTTTGATCAACGTCTTGAGTGAAAGCAAACCAGATCGTGATAGCAGCACCAACAGCACCAATCGCTGGTCCACTGATGATCAACCATGGCCACAATTGTTTCCACCACGGTTTTGTATCTTGTTCTTTTGGCATAAAGTTTCCTTTTTCTGCTCCAGCTTTTAGCTTTAAATCTTACCCTTATCTTGGCACAATGAAACTAGACTTCTCGTCACGAACTCTCAAAGTATTAGAGGCGTTTGGCCCGCTTTCACTTGCTTCAATATCAAAACTGATTGGGTGAGTACCTGTCTTAACATCATCAATCGCCACCCTGACTTTCACTGGTATCAATAAATTGCTTGAGGGGTTCACAATAAGCTCACTGATTTCCTTACCTTGAGAACTTAAAATATGCATACTTGGCAAACCCGTGGCGGTAATTTTTACTTTCATAGGGTTTTCAGAAGAGTTCATGATTTGCAAGCGGTAAACGTTTTCAATCATGGTGCCTTCAATTTCTCTAGCCAAAGCACCACGATCACGCATCACATCGACTCGCAGAGGGTTGCGCAAAAAAACTGAAGTGGCAAATGCTATTAAGAATACAGACATGATGCCGATATAAATCAAGACGCGCGGTCTAAAAATATAGTGTCTGGCTTTTTTATTATCTATGCGCTCCATCATCGCGCGTTCAGATGTGTAACGGATCAGACCCTTGTCGTAACCAACCTTGTCCATCACTTGGTCGCAGGCATCAATGCAAGCACCACAACCAATACACATGTATTGCAAACCATCCCGAATATCAATGCCTGTAGGACACACCTGAACACAGATACTGCAATCAACACAGTCGCCCAAACCAAGCTCTTT
The DNA here is from genome assembly GCA_937996825.1 of uncultured Polynucleobacter sp. Taxonomy (GTDB): domain Bacteria; phylum Pseudomonadota; class Gammaproteobacteria; order Burkholderiales; family Burkholderiaceae; genus Polynucleobacter. Next base: position 2,853 of record CALKUJ010000363.1, read on the forward strand.
GTGGTTGGCCGCCTTTGATCGACTACCACGTGGATCTCCACGTGTTTTGTCATAAGTGACAAGGAATGTGTCTTTATCTACCATCACGCTTTGGAAGCGTGCGTAAGGACACATGTATTTACAAACTTGCTCACGCATAAAGCCAGCGTTACCCCAGGTTGCAAAGCTATAGAAGCACAGCCAGAAGGTTTGCCATGGGCCTAGCGAGAGATGCAATAAAGATGCGCCTAGGGTCTCGATTGGCGTGAAGTAACCAATGAAAGTAAATCCTGTCCAGAAGGCAATTAACAACCAAAGAAAATGCTTCGTGATCTTTAGGCGCCATTTACGCAAACCCCAAGGCCACTCCTCACCATCTAAACGAATGCGAGCAAACCGGTCTCCTTCGACCTTACGCTCGATCCACATAAAGATTTCTGTATAAACAGTCTGCGGACAGGCATAACCGCAAAATAAGCGTCCAGCAACAGCTGTAAACAGAAATAAGGCTAAAGCAGAGAGAATTAATAAGAGCGTGAGATAAATCACGTCTTGTGGCCAAAGTACTAGACCAAAGATATAGAACTTACGTTGAACTAGGTCAAACAGAACTGCTTGACGGTCATTCCAACTCAACCAAGGTAAGCCATAAAACAGTAGCTGCGTTGCAAAAACGAGGATAAAGCGCCAGCGGGCAAACAGCCCCGACACTGAGCGTGGATAAATCTTTCGCCGGACCTCGTAAAGAGACTCCTCAATAACTTCTATCGGAACAGGTTTCCCACCCGGCGGAAGATCTGACACTAAATACTTTTCTTACTTCGCAGCTGCTGGCTGCTTATTATTAGATAAGCCCCAAACATAAGCTGTTAACAACTGGATCTTCTCAGGGCTCAACACCTTGTCTTGAGCGGGCATTTGCGCCATACGACCCTTGGTGACAGTCTCAACAATAGTTGCTTCTGAAGCGCCATATAGCCATGTCTTATCAGTTAGGTTAGGTGCTCCCATGGCAATATTGCCTTTACCATCTGCGCCATGACATGCGACGCAGTTGGCTTTAAATAACTCTGCGCCTCGAGCGACTTTTGCATCATCAGCAGGTAAACCAGACAGACTGCGAACATAGTTAGCTAAATCTACAATCTGTGCACTTTCTAGATGTCCATATGCAGGAGATCGGAAGAGCACACGTCTGAACTCCAGTCACCTTGTACTATCTCGTAT
>CALKUJ010000364.1 GCA_937996825.1 uncultured Polynucleobacter sp.
GGTTTAGATGTTGTGCGGTACGACGATCAAAGTTTGCACCATGAATTTGGCGAGGGTTTTCAGATGATGGGTAGTGAGTTATCCGAGCACAACACCCCCATGGGTACGCGTCAACAATTTCTGTATTGTTGGTGTAGGGCCTAGTGGCATTCCCCCAAATCAGTAGACAAATATGATGTCAACAGTAAACGACTTAGCGAACGTTAATTACTGCTTCATATTCATGCTTTTAAAACTAGCTAAACGAGCTCAACTACCGCGCGCAGCTGCGCAGGGCTGCTGTAAAGATATGCGGCGGTGGTTTGAATGCTTCTGTGACCGGCAAGAGTTTTAAGTAAGTGGATTGCAGTTCCTTTGTTCGCTAAGTTTGTTAAGAACGTTCTACGGCCGCTGTGACTGCTAGCGCCTTCAAGCTCAGCACCCTCGTAAAGCAGGGCTATTGTTTGTGACAAGCTGTTCGCACTAAATCCTGCTTTGACGCTTTTTTGGCTTGCAAAGAATGGATAAGCGATTTCAAGTTGGCGAAGTTTTGTTCTAGTTACATCTAATTTTTTTTTGGTACCACAACAAACCGTTCGATACGATCAGTTGGTATGCACTACGTTTGGATGAGTCTTTTCGACTCACTTCACAATTATCCTCAGCGCAAAAAAAGACGTCCCTGAGGACGTCCAAAATTTGCCGATGAACTGGCAACTAGAAATTAATAAATCGCTTGCGGTTGATTAACTGTGTCCTAAACCAATTGGCGCAGGTGCACGCATGACTATTTTTGTAAATAATCGGTCGTACATCGGAATTCTTTGAATTCTTTCAGACAAAGGATCAGTGTTACTCTGAAATGCAGAATCTAGATTTTTCCAATCTTCAGCAGTCAATATTTTTAAAGCTTCTGGAAGAATGACTGTCTCCTCTAGGTGCATATGAGCTGAATAGAAGTCAATGTATTTCAATGTCTCTTCTTCAAATTCTTTACGGCGTGATTCACCTAACATTTCCCATGCTACAAGTAGATGCTGTAGTTCTCGAACGGCGGGTTCACCTTTCTCGTGATCTTTTTCGAGTTGTTCAATGACATCTGCACAGTGCGCTGATCGAGCTGCGAGAAGTGGAAATAAAAGAGTTGACTCCTTGATGTGATGTTGCTTTTCGGGGATTTCGTCAATGTAAAAAAGCATGGCCCTCATTACATCAAAAAAAGCTTCAGGACTATTTTGATGTCCACGTTTAAGCATCATTCGTATAGATTGCAATACTGAAGATAATGATGCATGTTCTTCATTGATGATCCGTATGCTGATGTGTTGCATGTTTGACTCCTCGGTTAAGCAGATTAAATCGCAGTGTTTGTCATAACAGGTGTAAGCAAGAACTTGATGAGGTCTGGAACTTTTTTAATTTTTTCGCCAAATGGGAGTGTGCCTGCACCTCTGAAGAAGAGCCCCTTTTTCATATCTCCCTCAAGTGCGTGACTCAGTTGCTGATCAATACAGAATTGACCGATATTTGAATCTCCATCACGCAAGCCGCAATGCAGTAAGCAGTCAAACGACATGTTGCACTTGGCTTTTTGATGAGCTCTTTCTTGGAGAATTGGCAATATGCGCAAGTACTTATCTAGCCACGGCGTTCGAACCGCTCGAGCAGGTAGTCCTGCAACACTTACGAATTCAACAATGTCCTGCGGTTTAGCTTGAGCCAAAATTTCCTTAAAGACCTGTGAAGCATCGCACTCTTCAGTTACTGCAAATGCCGTTCCCAGTTGAACGCCGCTTGCTCCGAGCTTTTGAAGACGCAAAATCTCAGCGTGGCTGTTAATACCGCCAGCAGCGATAAGTGGTATCTGATGTTCAAGACCTGAAGCTTTAAAAAATTCAAGAATTTGCGGTATCGCAACGTCGAACTCAAAACGCGAATCGCGAAGATCAGCCACCTTTGCCGCCCCTAAATGACCGCCTGCTAGTCTGGGGTTTTCAATGATGATTGCATCTGGTATCCGGCCTTTCTTTTCCCACTTACGAACAAGAAGTTGAACACCGCGTGCATCTGAAAGAATCGGGATCAATGCAACTTCTGGATGATCTTTTGTTAACTCAGGGAGATCTAGAGGCAGACCTGCACCAACAACCAAGGCATTAGCGCCACTTTTGATTGCTTGCTTGATGTAGCCCTCATAGGCACTTAGCGCCTTCATGATGTTGACGGCTATCCAACCTTGTCCGTTGGAATTTAATTTTGCAGTTTTAATCTCACGGTCAAGCGCTTCAAGATTTGCGGCATCAATCTGAGCCCGCGCATCGGGTTCTTTATCCAAATGACCCGTTTTATTCATCAAATCAGGATGACGGCGACGTAAGTCGACTGAAGAAATGGTTCCCATGCCACCTAATTTGGCAACAGCAGAGGACAAGCCGGAGGCTGAAACTCCAACGCCCATACCGCCTTGAACTATTGGCAATAGCGTTTGACCTTTAATATTTAGTGGCTTGAGGCCTGCAGCTTCTGTCTGGGTTAACCAGTATGTTGCGTCAGTGTTCATAAGAAGTCTCCTTGAGATGTTGAAACTTCTTAATGGCTTTGAGATGCAATAGGTTCAAACTGCGGAAACAGGAGATTGTTTTCAGTATGAATGTGTTCTATTAGATCTTCAGTCAAGCGAGCAGTTCCAGCGTAGAGGGCTTGCCATGTATTGCATGCACCGTCAGGTGGCTGGTGGTTAGACGTTAAATTCACTAATCTTTCGAGTTGCGCTCCGTGGCTCACATGCTCGTGTCTCATCATGCCAATGGGGTGAACAAGCATTGGGTTTTTGCCTGCTTTCAACATTGGAAAAAGAATTTGTTCTTCTTTTTCCATGTGCTCTAACAGTTCACCTTCCATTGTTTCAAGGTGCTTTGCTAATCCATTGGGTACCTGCGGATGCTCACGATGAACAGCTTCAACGCGGCGTGCCATTCGAATCAGCTCGGGGAGCTGCTGACGGTGCACCTCATGAAAGCGGTTAAGAATGTGATCAACAAGCTCAGTTGCACTCGGCATTGTTGGAAGTTCTTGTTTGTCCTCTAGGGCGTGAAGACTGTTCATGACATCTGAAGCATGGATTCCCTTGGCAGCGCATGCATCTTGAAGTGATTGTTGTCCACCGCAACAGAAATCAAGTTTTAGCTTTCTAAATACAGCTGTCGCACCAGGGATCTGAACAGCTAGAGTTCCCAAGCTTTGAGTAGCATTTGCTGATGATGAATTCTTCGTGTGAGTCATGATTTTCCTTTAAACATTCATACGACATGAATCTATTATAGAATAAGATTCATAAAAAATGAATGTTTTCTGGAAATCTGAAATTTTCCAGCAAAATTAGATAAATTTGAAAAGGATTAGTGGTGAGACTGACTCAAAAAACGGACTACGCATTACGTGTGTTGATGTACTGTGCATTTCATCAAGACAAGGAGGCGCCTTCAACAATTTCTGAAATCGCTGAGTCTCACAAAATTTCACGCAGTCATCTGATGAAGGTGGTTATGGAATTGTCCGCACATGGTTGGCTATCCACAACTAGAGGTAGAGGGGGTGGAATTCGATTATTGGTTCCAGCCGACGAGATCAATATTGGTGAAGTTGTTAGGAAAATGGAGGACAACTTCACGATGGTCGAGTGTTTTAGCGTTGCAGGTAACTCATGCCAGATTGATGGACGATGCAAACTGAAAAACGTGCTGACACAAGCGTTGGATGCATACATGAGGGTGTTAGATGGTGTGACATTAAAAGATTTGGTCACTAACAGTATCACGATGATCCCTTTGACCATGATGTTCAAAAAGAACTGATTGGATCAATTAGCCAGTAAATATGCAGACCATTCATTGCTGTATTTCACGATGTCCAAACAGTCCATCGGTGAGCCAAGTTTTTGGCATGAGACAAATTGAAAGAAGATTTTTTGAGTCAATTTGATCTCTGACAAGTTACAACGCAGTCATCTCTTTTAGTCTGAACGCTTTATTTCAATTTCTAACTTGATTGAGAAACAACTTATGAATCGTCCTTTGAATTCAAACCTATTCATCGAGGCCATCAACTCCATGCCAGCACAAGCGATCAGTGTCGATGTGCTTAAAGAGAAGTACCTAAAGGACGGCGAGCAATGCGTGGGTGAGCTGTTTGACCGTGTGGCTAAAGCTTTGGCAAGCGTAGAAGCGCCAGAGCTGAGAATAGATTTTGAAAAACACTTTCGCGAAAATTTAGAAATCGGTGCCATTGGTGCCGGTCGGATCATGAGTGCGGCGGGTAGTGGTATTCAGGAAACTTTGATCAATTGCTTTGTACAACCTGTGGGCGACTGCATTCAAGGCACTGACGAAACAGGCTACCCCGGAATTTACGAAGCGTTGCGTGAAGCCGCTGAAACCATGCGCCGAGGTGGTGGCGTGGGGTATGACTTTTCGCGCATTCGTCCACGTGGTGCACGAGTTAAAGGTACGGCGTCTATCGCATCGGGGCCGTGCAGTTATATCAATGTGTTCGACCAATCATGCGCCACGGTCGAAAGCGCAGGCGCACGGCGTGGTGCGCAAATGGGTGTGCTTCGAATTGATCACCCCGATGTAATTGAATTCATCACCGCCAAAAGAACACCTGGACGTTGGAACAACTTCAACGTGTCCGTAGCTGTCAGTGATGAATTCATTCGTGCGGTGAGGGATGATATGTCTTGGAACTTGTTGCATGTGGCACAACCTAGCGAAGAGTTGCTGGCAAGAGGGGGGCACCAACGCGCAGATGGTATGTGGGTCTATGCGTCTATGCCTGCGCGTGAGTTGTGGGATTCAGTAATGAAGTCAGCCTATGACTTTGCAGAGCCAGGTATTTTGTTTCTCGATCAGATCAATCGAGACAACAACTTACGTGCTATCGAAGCCATCACAGCCACCAACCCATGTGGCGAACAACCGCTGCCACCATATGGTTGCTGTGATTTAGGTCCTGTGATCTTGCCCCGGTTTGTAAGTCATCCTTTTGCGCATGGAGGGGAGGCAAGTTTTAATTTCACAGCTTTTGCTAAAGCCGTCAAACTGCAAGTACGTGCGCTTGATAACGTGCTTGAATTAACGCATTGGCCCTTGCCACAGCAAAAAGACGAAGCCCAAGCTAAACGCCGTGTGGGTGTGGGCTTCACTGGGCTGGGCGACTCCTTGGTCATGTTGGGCTTGGGTTACAACTCAGAAGAAGGACGTGCAGTGGCTAAACGCATTGCGGAGGTTATGCGTGACGCAGCGTACACCGCCTCGGTGGAACTTGCGAAAGAAAAAGGTGCCTTCCCACGTTTCGATGCCGAGGCCTATTTGGCCGAAGGCACGTTTGCAAGCCGTTTGCCAGAAGCAATCAAGCAAGAGATTCGAAAATACGGCATACGCAATAGTCATCTGTTGTCCATCGCACCCACAGGTACCGTGAGTTTGGCATTTGCAGATAACGCATCTAACGGAATTGAACCCGCGTTCTCTTGGACGTACATGCGCAAAAAGCGCGAGGCTGATGGCACCACCACACAGTACGAAGTGCAGGATCACGCGTGGCGCGTTTACCGTGAGCTGGGAGGTGATGTGAATCATCTGCCACCGACTTTCATTAGCGCGTTGGAAATGAATGCACACGACCATATCGCCATGATGCAAGTGGTGCAACCATTTATAGATACAGCCATTTCTAAAACCGTTAACGTACCAGCGGACTATCCGTATGAGGATTTCAAAGACTTGTATCTACAAGCATGGCGCGCAGGTCTAAAGGGGTTGGCTACTTACAGACCCAATGCCATCTTGGGTGCAGTGCTCGAACTTAAGCCATTGACGCAAGAGGGACAAACAGCCAAAGCCGACGTTACTACTGCTGTGGATCCTATGCGGACGGTGATCGAAAGTCGCCCCAAAGGCGGACTGGATGCGGTTGCTGAGAAGATTGAATACTGGACGCATGAAGGTCAAAAAACACTGTACCTCATTGTTTCGTTCTTGCCTGTGGAGCGAGCAGATGGCTCGGGTTGGATTGATAGGGCGATTGAGTTCTTTATGCCTGTTGGTCAAAATGGCGAGTCTCAGCAGTGGATGACCTCTAGTATGCGACTGCTGTCGCTGGCCGCACGGGGTGGTTTTTTAGAGCGTGCTCTGAGCGACATGCGTAAAGTTGCTTGGGACCGAGGCCCTGTGCGTCATGGCTTCAAACTCAGAGAAGATGGCACACAGGTGCCGCTTTGGCATGACTCAGAAGTTGCGGCTATAGCCTTTGCGATTCAAAATATTCTTGAATTGCGTGCGATTCGTAACAGCGAAAGCAACCAGGCTCCTGCCGCAACCCAAACTGTAAACGTGTCAGTCTCAAGTAGCAACACTAAGGTTGGCGTTATGGCGGGCAAAAAATGTCACGACTGTGGTGCCCCTGCTGTTATTCGTAAAGATGGATGCGAATACTGTACTCAGTGCGGCCATGTGGGGGCGTGTGGTTAGGTGTATCGACTTTGTAAGTGTGAGGTTGTTGCATGTAGTTCTTTGGAACTATGTGTAAGGGTGTTGTTGACCGATTAAAGTCGATGTACTCATGAGAAACACGGCATCACTTTCCACCAAGCTTGTACGAATCGGCGCATCCCTGCTGGTTGTTGCGCTTGTGTCCATAGGTCTCACACTTTGGGTTACTTGGCGGCTCAGTGGCGGTGCTGCTGCTTTAAATGAAGCTGGGCGTATGCGCATGCAAACGTGGCGTTTAACCAGTGCCGTTCAAGCTAAATTAAATGAGAGTGAAGTACAAGCTTTGGTGAGCGAGTTTGATGAAAGCATTCGACTTTTACGTCAAGGTGACCCGGAGCGTCCACTTTTTGTGCCATGGGATGAGCAAGTTAAGTCACGATTCGACCTGGTCGATGAAAGTTGGCGCGAACAAAGAAACTTACTTATTTCTCGACCTCAAATTGATCATGTGAATTTGGTTAAAACCTCAGAAGCATTCTTAGAGGTCATAGACCGCTTTGTTTTATCTATCGAACATCAACTAGCTTCGCTTACGGCTATCTTAAATTTGTTCCAATTTGTGATGATGGCACTTGCCATTGGTGGGGCGGTGATCATGCTTTATACAGGCTATCACTATGTGATTCATCCGCTGAGTAAGTTGCGAGATGGATTAAGAAAGTTAGAAAGAGCGCAATTTTCAGTACGTGTTGAAGTGTCGTCCAATGATGAGTTCGGTCAAGTCGCTCAAGGCTTCAACAGAATGGCAGCCACATTGCAATCTCTATACGGCAACTTAGAGGCGCAAGTCATTGCAAAAACAGAGCGAATCGCGGCGCAAAAAGAACGACTTCAAGCCTTGTACGAAGTCAGTGCCTTTCTCGCAAAAGCCAATACCTTGCATGAATTGACGCAAGGGTTTGCCCGGCAAGTTCGTGAGTTAATGAAAGCCGATGCTCTGGCTATCCGTTGGACGGGAGACGATCCAGACAAATTTTTGATATTGAGTTCTGATAATTTTCCGCTTGCAGTGTTGGATGATGAAAAATGCTTAAGAGCAGGTGTATGTGCATGCGGAAACTCAGCTTTTGAAGCGCGCACGCGTGTGATTCCCATTAAAAGCAGTGATATGGCGCCTCTTCGACATTGCAACAAATTGGGCTATGAAACGCTAATCTCTGTGCCTGTGAAATTACAAAACAAGGTATTGGGTGAAATAGATCTTTTCTATCGAAATGAAGTACACCTTACCCACGAAGAGCTTGAGCTAGTTGATACGTTTGCAAGCCATCTGGCCAGTTCAGTCGAAGGCATGCGCGCTCTGGCGATGGATCGTGAGGCCGCGATTGCTGGTGAACGAACGATGCTTGCACGAGAGCTTCATGATTCGATTGCACAATCATTGGCATTTTTGAAAATTCAAGCTGGCCTACTGAGGTCATCTATTGCGAAAAATGATGGAATCAAAACAGCACATGCTATGAATGAACTTGATCAAGGTTTGAAAGAAAGTATTGCTGATGTTCGCGAACTCTTGCTCCACTTCAGAACAAGAACACAATCAGACGATATTGACACCGCTATTCAAGAAACACTACAAAAATTCCAGCATCAAAGTGGCATAACGGTTGTTCGAAAAATTTTCGGTGATGGCTTACCATTAGCCCAAGATGTGCAAATTCATGTTTTGCATGTTCTTCAAGAAGCCCTTTCTAATATTCGCAAACACGCCAACGCGAAGAATGTCAGCATTGAAATTAAAAAAGGGGAAACATGGTGCTTCATAGTTTGTGATGATGGCGTTGGGTTTGATGGTGAACTTGAGCGTACGCAGTTGCAAGTAGGTCTGAACATCATGCGTGAGCGAGCGGCTCAAATCAAAGCAGAAGTTGAAATTAACTCGCAAGCGGGATACGGCACAGTGGTTAAATTGCTTGTTCCTGGCGCACAAAAACAAAATCCAAATATTGATAACCCCAACGTTACGGCGGAAAAATTATGAGTGAAGTCATCAGGTTGTTGGTGGTGGATGACCATCCCTTGTTTCGTCGTGGCTTGATTTCGCTCCTCTCGCAAGATGAGCGGTTTAGCGTTGTGGGTGAGGCCGGTGATATCGGTGAAGCTTTGCGCATCCTAAGCACGGCCATACCCATACCCGATGTGATGCTACTGGACAACCATTTACCTGGTGTCAAAGGTGTGGATGCAATTCCATCCCTTAAACAAAGCTATGAAAATCTACGAATTTTGATGCTCACGGTTAGTGAAGATGAAGACGATTTGGCGAAGGCCTTGCAAAACGGTGCCGATGGATATCTTCTGAAAACTTCAGAGTCCGATCAACTGTGCAGCGCGATTGTGATGGTTAACGAGGGGCAATCTGTCGTTAGTCCAGACATGATGAACAAGCTGATTTCGGCCTTACGTCAACCTTCCGTACAAGAAGTTAAAGAAATCGCTCAGCCTGTTACCAATCCCCTTAATATCTTGAACTCTCTTTCACCTAGAGAGAGAGAAATTTTTTTACTGATTGCAAAGAGTTTGAGTAACAAACAAATTGCACGAGATTTGGATATCGCCGAAACGACCGTCAAAATTCATATTCAACATATTTTTAAAAAGCTTGAGCTCACTTCGCGAGTGCAGATTGCTGTTTTTGCCGCGACTCATGGCCTAACTTGATCTATGTCAATTTAACTAACTCTTAAGGAGGATGTTGGCCATGGCCGCATCCTCCTTTTGCTTTTTGATTCTCAATCTTTGGATCAATACCCATTTCCTTCTTCTTAGACCAAACTCAGTTCACGAGTTAGGAGAAGAAGAATGAACAACGAACTTACACAACAACGCAAAGCATGGTCAGTCTTGATCGTGAGTACTTTGGCGTTCACAGTTTGCTTCATGGTGTGGATGATGTTTGGTGTCATTGGCATTCCCATCAAAAAGATGCTGAACCTCAATGCCACTGAGTTTGGCTTATTGACGGCTACTCCAGTGCTTACAGGTTCACTCATTCGAGTGCCTTTGGGTATCTGGACAGACCGTTTTGGTGGACGCGTGGTAATGGCTCTTTTGATGGCACTTACTGTGCCTGCCATTTGGCTTATGTCTTACGCCACTCATTATTGGCACTTTTTGGTTATCGGACTTTTTGTCGGACTTGCGGGAGGTTCGTTCTCCGTAGGAACGCCCTATGTAGCGCGCTGGTTTCCACCCCAACGCCAAGGGATGGCGATGGGCATCTACGGTGCTGGCAATTCTGGTTCGGCTGTCAATAAATTTGTAGCTCCTGTAATTCTTGTCGCCTTTGGTTGGACCATGGTTCCTCAGGTTTACGCAGCAATCATGGCTGGAACGGTAATTTTGTTTTGGCTGTTTAGTTCAAGCGACCCTACACATTTGGTATCTAGCGATATCAAATTTAGAGATCAGCTTAAAGCGCTCAAAGATCCAAAGGTGCTTAAGTACTGCCAGTACTACAGCATTGTTTTTGGTGGTTATGTGGCATTAGCGTTATGGATGGTGCAGTACTACATCGGCGAGTTTGGTCTCGACATCCGTGTGGCGGCGTTGCTTGCCGCTTGCTTTTCTTTGCCTGGTGGAGTGTTGCGTGCAGTGGGTGGATGGCTTAGTGATAAGTACGGTGCACACAGCGTCACATGGTGGGTACTGTGGGTGAGTTGGATTTGTTTGTTTTTGCTTTCTTACCCACAAACAGATTTCACCATCGCAACGATCAACGGATTCGAGACATTTCACATTGGACTCAACGTCTATATGTTCACGGGACTCATGTTTATTTTGGGTGTCGCTTGGGCTTTCGGTAAAGCCAGCGTTTTTAAGTACATCGCCACCGACTATCCCCAAAACATTGGAACGATCAGCGGCATCGTTGGTTTGGCAGGGGGATTGGGAGGCTTCATTCTTCCCATTATGTTTGGTGCGTTGGTAGATCTTACGGGGATACGTAGTAGCGCATTCATGCTTATGTACGGCGTGGTTTGGGTGTCACTCATTTGGATGTACTGGACTGAAGTTCGCAACACCGATGTGATGGGCAAACCACATGCAATTGAGCAAACAGGTCTGCATGCCTGAGGCTCTAACAAGGAAGAATCATGACAAACACAACAACGAATTCTGCTGCCAGCACCAATGACATCAGCGATTGGCGTCCCGAAGATGAGCAGTTTTGGGAGAGTACGGGAAAACGTATTGCTTATCGCAATCTATGGATTTCCGTGCCAGCACTGCTATGCGGTTTTGCCATTTGGGGTATGTGGGGAATCATCACGGTACAAATGCTCAACTTGGGCTTTCCGTTTAGCCAAGCTGAACTTTTTAGTTTGACTGCTATAGCGGGTTTGGCTGGTGCCACCATGCGTATTCCAGCATCCTTTTTGATTCGTCTATCGGGTGGACGCAACACCATTTTTCTGACTACTGCCATGTTGCTGTCACCAGCAATTGGGACTGGTATCGCTCTTCAACATCCTGAATGGCCGTTGTGGGTGTTCCAGCTTATGGCATTGTGGTCCGGTGTTGGTGGAGGGAATTTTGCAAGTTCCATGTCAAACATTGGTACCTTCTTTCCAAAGCGTTTACAAGGCACAGCATTAGGTTTGAATGCTGGCCTAGGTAATTTCGGTGTGACAACCATGCAGATTGTGATTCCGTTGGTCATGACAGTCAGTCTTTTTGGCGGCTTCGGTGGTGAGCCTACTTTACTGGTTAAAGACAGCGGTTGGATCTTCGGCAAAATCGTTGCTGGCACACCAACTTGGATTCAAAACGCAGGGTTTGCCTGGTTGCTGTCGTTAGTACCTTTGTCTGTTCTCTGCTTTTTTGGCATGAACAACATAACAACAGTTTCCCCCAATATTGGTGGCACTATCCCTGCATTTTTGAAAATCATTTGGTTGTACACCTTGTCGTTTGTGCCTGCGGGTATCGGCTTGTATTTGTACTTGCCTGCACCAAGTGGTTTAGGTGTACTCAACATGTGGCTGGCCATGCCACTCATCATCGTCAGTACTCTGATGGTGATGAAGCTCACAGCGTTTGGCACGATGAAAGAAAACATCGCCGCGCAGTTCTCGATTTTCAAAAATAAACACACCTGGGCAATGACGGTGCTCTACATCGTGACCTTTGGTAGTTTTATTGGTTTCTCGATGGCATTGCCTTTGTCAATTACCGTGATCTTTGGAATAAGCCATGTTCCTGATCCCAGTGGTGTACTACAGCACACGCTCAAAAATCCAAATGCACCTTCTGCTTTGACCTATGCATGGATTGGACCTTTTGTAGGCGCTTTGGTTCGCCCCATTGGAGGTTGGTTGTCTGACAAAACAGGTGGCTCCATCGTCACTCAAGTGATTTCGGGCGTTATGGTGGCAGCCTCAGCTTCAGTGGGATATGTCATGTGGTTGGCATATCAGTCTGCAACGCCCGAACAATATTTCTTCATATTCATGCTGTTGTTTGTTCTGCTTTTCACGGCCAGTGGCATTGGTAATGGGTCAACCTTTCGAAGCATTGCTGTGATTTTTGATCGTCAACAAGCTGGACCCGTGTTGGGCTGGACTTCTGCAATCGCTGCTTACGGTGCCTTTATTGCACCAGTGGTGATTGGTCAGCAGATCAAAGCGGGAACGCCTGAAATTGCTATGTATGGCTTTGCTGTTTTTTATGCGCTCTGCCTATTTTTGAACTGGTGGTTTTATCTACGCGCAGGCGCTGAAATTCGCAATCCTTGAAATCGATTGAACGCTATTTATCAAGGGGCTTTAACGCCCCGCTGAATTGGAGAAAAACATGAGCCATTTTCTGGACCGATTGAATCACTTTTCAAATCCCAAGGAATCTTTTTCTGGTGGGCACGGTGTAACGACGGGGGAGGACCGTACGTGGGAGGACGCTTACCGTAACCGTTGGGCGCACGACAAAATTGTGCGCAGTACGCATGGCGTGAACTGCACAGGCTCTTGCTCTTGGAAGATCTATGTCAAAGGCGGCATCGTCACGTGGGAAACGCAGCAAACCGATTACCCACGCACACGTGTCGATTTACCCAATCATGAACCTCGAGGTTGTGCGCGCGGTGCTTCCTACTCATGGTATTTGTACAGTGCCAACCGTGTGAAATACCCTATGGTACGTGCGCGCTTGCTCAAGCATTGGCGCGCTGCGTTGGCGATAGCTAAGAGCCCAGTGGATGCATGGACAGCTATCGTCGAAAACACAGATGCAAGGGCTGAATGGCAGCACCAACGTGGTTTGGGTGGCTTTGTTCGCAGTACGTGGGATGAAGTCAATCAGATGATTGCCAGTGCCAACGTCTATACCGCCAAGAAATACGGTCCCGATCGCATCATTGGTTTTTCACCGATTCCTGCGATGTCTATGGTGAGTTACGCCGCTGGCAGTCGTTACCTGTCTTTGATTGGTGGCGTTTGCATGAGCTTTTACGACTGGTACTGCGACTTGCCGCCAGCTAGTCCTCAAGTCTGGGGAGAGCAAACCGATGTGCCCGAATCGGCAGACTGGTACAACTCCACCTTCATCATTGCGTGGGGTTCTAATGTGCCTCAAACGCGTACGCCTGATGCGCACTTTTTCACTGAGGTGCGTTACAAAGGCGCGAAGACAGTTGCTATCACACCTGACTACGCTGAGATCAGCAAGTTAGCTGATTTGTGGATGCATCCCAAACAGGGTACAGATGCAGCGATTGCAATGGCCATGGGGCATGTGATTCTTAAAGAGTTTTACTTTGATAAGCGCAGTGCCTACTTTGACGATTACGTGCGCCGCTACACCGATATGCCCAATTTGGTTCAATTGGAAGAGCGCACTTTGCCAGATGGTCGAAAAGTGGTGGTTCCTGGGCGATACATCCGTGCCAGCGATTTCAATGGGAATCTAGGACAAGGCAACAACCCAGATTGGAAAACTGTCGCTTTGGATCAAAACGACAAGGTTGTGTTGCCAAATGGTTCTATTGGCTTTCGTTGGGGTGCAGAGGGTCGTGCTGACGAAGGTAAGTGGAATCTTGAAAACAAAGAAGCGCGAGGAGACAGTGAGGTTAAGCTGAAGCTTAGCTTGATGGAAGGCGAGGGCAGTGAGTATCAAGTGGGGGAAGTTGCATTCCCTTACTTTGGTGGTATCGATACACCCAACTTCCCATCTAACAAGCAAGAAGATGTATTGGTTCGCAAAGTACCTGTGCGTCGCATCAAATTGGGCAAAGCCGGAGAAGAGCGCTACGCATTGGTCGCCACGGTGTTCGATTTGACTGCAGCTAACTACGGGGTGGCACGTGGCTTAGAAGGCGAGACAGCGGCCAAGAACTATGACGAAGATGTGCCGTACACACCTGCATGGCAAGAAAAAATCACAGGCGTCAAACGCGATCAAGTGATTGCTGTTGCACGTCAATTTGCAGATAACGCCGACAAAACACGTGGTAAATCCATGATCATCATTGGTGCCGCAATGAACCATTGGTACCACAGCGACATGAACTATAGAGGCATCATCAATATGTTGATGATGTGTGGTTGTATTGGTCAAAGTGGCGGTGGCTGGGCGCACTATGTTGGCCAAGAAAAACTCCGCCCACAAACGGGTTGGACTGCTCTTGCATTCGCATTGGACTGGGTGCGACCACCCCGCCAGATGAACAGCACTAGCTTCTTCTACGCACATACCGATCAGTGGCGCTATGAAAAGCTGGGTGTGGAGGAGATTTTGTCGCCGTTGGCTGATAAATCTAAATTCGGCGGCAGCTTGATTGACTACAACGTTCGTGCGGAGCGGATGGGCTGGTTACCTAGTGCCCCGCAATTGCAGACCAACCCCATGCAAGTGGTCAAGGATGCAGTTGCCGCAAGCATGGACCCTAAAGACTATGTCGTAAAAGGGTTGCAAGACGGAAGTCTGAAGATGAGTTGCGAAGACCCAGATAACCCATTGAACTGGCCGCGCAATATGTTTGTGTGGCGCTCGAATCTCTTAGGTTCTTCGGGCAAGGGACATGAATATTTCCTGAAGCATTTGCTAGGTACCAGCCATGGCGTGCAAGGCAAAGACTTAGGTCCAGAGGATGCCAAACCCACAGAGGTGAAGTGGCATGACAAGGCGCCAGAAGGCAAGTTGGACTTGCTCGTGACTTTGGATTTCCGTATGAGCACCACTTGTCTATATTCGGACATCGTGTTACCTACTGCCACTTGGTACGAGAAAAACGACCTGAATACGAGTGACATGCACCCGTTCATTCATCCTTTGTCAACAGCGGTTGATCCCGCATGGCAAAGTCGCAGTGATTGGGAGATTTACAAAGGTTTTGCCAAAGCGTTTAGTGAAGTGTGTGTGGGTCATTTGGGTGTTGAAAAAGAGATCATGTTGACCCCGCTTATGCATGACAGCCCTTCAGAGTTAGCTCAACCCTTTGATGTAAAAGATTGGAATAAAGGCGATTGTTCTCTCATTCCTGGTCAAACTGCACCACAAATCAGCGTGGTTGAGCGCGATTATCCGAATACCTACAAACGCTTCACTGCGCTTGGTCCACTCATGACCAAGATTGGTAATGGTGGCAAAGGCATTGGTTGGAATACGGCTGACGAGGTCCAACAGTTGGGTGAACTCAATGGCCAAGTTAAATCCGAGGGGGTAACCAAAGGGTTGCCAAAAATCGAAACAGACATTGACGCATGTGAAGTTGTGTTGCAACTTGCTCCTGAAACCAATGGTCACGTTGCGGTCAAGGCATGGGAAGCGTTAGGCAAGATAACGGGACGCGACCACACGCATTTGGCCTTGCATCGTGAAGATGAAAAAATTCGTTTTCGCGACATTCAAGCGCAACCAAGAAAAATCATTAGCTCACCTACATGGTCTGGTCTTGAAAGTGAGAAGGTGTCGTACAACGCGGGTTACACCAATGTGCATGAATACATTCCATGGCGCACGCTGACCGGTCGTCAACAGTTTTATTTGGATCATCCTTGGATGATTGCATTTGGGGAAGCTTTGACGAGCTATCGACCACCCGTGGATTTGAAAACAGTAGACGACATGATCGACCGTAAGCCCAATGGCAACAAGGAGATCTCGCTCAACTTCATCACCCCGCATCAAAAATGGGGCATTCACAGTACGTACAGCGATAACTTGCATATGTTGACGCTCAATCGTGGTGGTCCCGTAATTTGGCTGAGTGAAGATGATGCCAAGAGTGCAGGAATTGTGGATAACGACTGGGTCGAGTTGTTCAACACCAACGGTGCCATTGCAGCACGCGCGGTGGTGAGTCAACGTGTCAACCCCGGCATGGTGATGATGTATCACGCTCAAGAAAAGATCATCAATACACCAGGTTCAGAAATCTCAGGCATGCGCGGTGGTATTCACAACTCTGTGACTCGCATTGTGACGAAACCTACGCACATGATTGGTGGTTATGCCCAATTCAGCTATGGTTTCAACTACTACGGGACTATTGGTACTAACCGTGATGAGTTTGTGATCGTGCGCAAGATGCGCAATATTGACTGGCTCGACAACGAAGCGAATAACCAGGTTCAGGCCTGAAATAGCGCAAGGAGAAATATATGAAAGTACGCGCACAAATTGCGATGGTCCTGAATCTGGACAAATGTATCGGTTGTCACACCTGTTCGGTTACCTGTAAAAACGTTTGGACAAGTCGTCCGGGCGTGGAATACGCATGGTTCAACAACGTTGAAACCAAACCAGGCATTGGCTATCCAAAGAACTGGGAAGATCAAGACTTTTGGAAAGGTGGATGGACACGTAAATCCGACGGTTCTATCCAGCCAAAACAAGGGGGTAAGTGGAAACTGTTAATGAACATTTTCGCTAACCCTAATATGCCTCAGATCGACGATTACTACGAGCCATTTACATTTGACTATGAGCACTTGCAAGGGGCGCCAGAGATGAAGGCTACACCCACAGCGCGACCACGTAGTTTGATTACTGGTCAGCGTATGAACAAGATCGAATGGGGTCCTAACTGGGAAGAGATCTTGGGTGGTGAGTTTAGTAAGCGCAGCAAAGATTCGAACCTTGCTAACTTCGACCAAGTGCAAAAAGACATGGTGGGTCAGTTTGAAAACACCTTCATGATGTACTTGCCTCGCCTCTGCGAGCATTGTTTGAATCCCGCTTGCGTGGCGTCATGCCCTTCAGGTTCGATCTATAAGCGAGAGGATGACGGCATAGTTTTGATCGATCAAGACAAATGCCGAGGTTGGCGTATGTGCGTGAGCGGATGCCCCTACAAGAAAATTTATTACAACTGGCAAACAGGTAAGGCCGAGAAGTGCATTTTCTGTTATCCACGCATCGAAGCAGGTCAGCCTACAGTTTGTTCTGAAACTTGTGTTGGACGAATTCGCTATCTCGGTGTTGTGTTGTATGACGCAGACCGTATTGCAGAGGCCGCTAGTACGGAGAGTGAGCAAGATCTATATCAAGCTCAGTTAGATATTTTCTTGGACCCACATGATCCAAAGGTTATTGCACAAGCGCGCGCTGATGGCATTCCTGATGCTTGGTTAGAAGGGGCCAAAAACAGCCCTGTCTACAAAATGGCGATTGACTGGAAAGTCGCGCTTCCGTTGCACCCTGAGTACCGCACTTTACCCATGGTTTGGTATGTGCCGCCTCTGTCCCCTATTACCGCAGCTGCAAATGCTGGGCACATGGGTATGAATGGCGAATTACCTGATGTGCATCAAATGCGTATCCCTGTGCAATATTTGGCCAACTTGCTAACAGCAGGTGACACGGGGCCTGTAGTGAAGGCACTAGAGCGCATGCTAGCTATGCGTGCTTTCCAACGTGGGAAGCATGTTGACGGCGTACACAACGAAGCAGTTCTCGATCAAGTCGGTTTAACCGTCGCTCAAGTTGAAGAGATGTATCAAATCATGGCGATTGCCAATTACGAAGATCGCTTCGTGATTCCTAGCACGCACCGTGAGTACGCTGAGAACGCATTCGATGTTCGTGGCGGTTGTGGATTCTCTTTTGGCAATGGTTGTTCAGACGGGCAGAGCGAGGTGAGCTTGTTCGACGGAAATAAACGCCGCACTATTCCAATTCAGCCAGTAGTTTCGGGAGACTTGTGATGAAAAACAATTCCTATTCAATGCGAGCGCTTGCGTTATTGTTGTCTTATCCAGACGAAAAAACGCGATCTCAAATGAGTGCCGTAATAGATGTCCTCACCAAGGAGGATGCTTTGACAAAATCTAGGCTTTCTGAATTGAAAGCATTTGCTGACCATCTCCAGCAGATTGATCCATTGGAAGCGGAGTCACGATATGTTGAGACCTTTGATCGAGGTCGTTCAACATGCTTGAACTTGTTTGAGCACATACATGGTGATTCACGCGACCGTGGTCCAGCCATGATTGATTTGGCGCAAACCTATTCTCAATCTGGGTTGAATCTTGACCCTGACGAGTTGCCAGATCATTTGTGTGTAGTGTTGGAGTTTGCTTCAACTCAGGAGCCAGAAGTCGCAAAGTCATTTCTTGGAGAAATGTCACATATCCTCAATGCAATTTTTAGTGGATTGCTCAAGCGTGAAAGTCCATATGCGGCAGTAATTGCGGCTGTGCTCGAGTTATCAGGTAACAAAGCTCAAGCCGTAAGCATTCCTGTCGAGGAGACATTGGATGAAAGCTGGCAGGAGCCTGAGGCGTTTGATGGTTGTAGCAGCCGTGGACAGTCTAGGCCAGATCAAGAGCAGCCTATTCATTTTGTCAAGAAAAATCAAAACACTGAAGGAGTGGCAGCATGACTGGCTTGAACCATTTCGTATTTGGGATCTATCCCTATATCGCACTGACTGTCTTCTTAGTGGGAAGTTTGATCAGATTTGATCGTGATCAGTACACATGGAAGAGTGATTCCTCCCAATTGTTACGTGCGGGTCAACTTCGCTGGGGAAGCAACTTGTTCCACCTTGGTGTTTTGTTTTTGTTCGGCGGCCATAGTCTTGGCATGCTCACACCGCACTTTATGTATGAGCATTTCATCACCGCGGGTGACAAGCAACTCGTTGCGATGATTTCAGGTGGACTGTTTGGCGTATTAGGGTTTATTGGCGTTTCTTTGCTTTTGCACCGTCGTCTCTCTGATGTGCGAATTCGTGCGAACAGTAAGACGACAGACATTGTGCTTTTGTGGTTGTTATGGGCACAATTTTCTCTCGGTCTTGCCACAATTCCTCTTTCGGCTCAGCACTTGGACGGTGGGATGATGCTCAAGCTGGCTGAATGGGCTCAAAGGATTGTTACCTTCCGAGGTGATGCCGTTGAGCTGCTTGATGAGGCAAGTTGGGTGTTCAAAGCTCACATGTTCTTGGGAATGAGCATCTTTTTTATTTTCCCATTCACTCGATTAGTTCATGTTTGGAGTGGATTCGGTACGCTTGCTTATGTAATGCGACCACACCAATTAGTGCGCAGTCGTCGTATTGGTATGACCCCACGTGTTCCATTAAGTCGCCGAGGTTAATTATGAATAAAACATTTAGCCAACATGAAGCTCATGGTTCGGACGGGTGTGAGAGTTCTGCATGCAGTTGTTTCGCTGAGAAAATTGCAGACACGGTTTGTGTGCTTCCCCGAATCAATGGCGTAGCTTTGATTGCTGACGGTGAGTCTTGCGACCATGAACAGTTGTTAGAGCGCGCCTATTCAGAATTACTCAGACAAGAAGCTGTGCGTAACGGATTCTTGAGCTCGAATTCGACGGATATTGCTCCCAGCCTAAGTGAGTCTGAGCAGCAAGTGATTGATGCGATGTTGGAGGAGGAAATCCACATTCCTACGCCATCATCTGAAGAATGTCAGAGGTACTATGAAGCGCACCGTCAGATGTTCACTGTCGGTCAATCGAGAAACATTCGACACATACTTTTCGCGGTTACGCCTGGTGTGAACGTGACAGCACTTGCACAAAGAGCTGAATCAGCTTTATTTGAGTTGCGTAAATCGAATGTAAATTCTGATAAGTTTTCTCTGCTCGCAGCAGAGTTGTCGAATTGCCCAACTGGTGTAAATGGTGGTGAATTAGGAAAAATAACACCTCAAGATTGCGCGCCAGAGTTAGCAAAAGAACTTTTTTTTAATCAAGAATCTAGCGAAGTTTTGGGTGTCATGCCGCGTCTCGTTCATACGCGACATGGCTTTCACATCATTGATGTTCAAGCCATTGATTTCGGTAATCTACCGGAGTTTGAGGTTGTTAAGCCTCAAATTCGATTGCGATTGCAAGCGCAATCTAGAGCAACTGCATTACGTCAGTACATGAGCTTGTTGGTTGGACGCTCAAATGTAGAAGGTCTTCAATTAGAGGGTGCGGTGTCCGATTTGGTGCAGTAATCAAATGGATGAAAAATTACCTGAAGGATGTCGTGATGAGTTGCTGCAACGGTTGCAGCACTTTCATGCAGACTATTTTCCTTTGCATCAGCAGAGATTTCAAGATCTTGTTGAAAAAGGCCAGCATCCCAAAACGCTATTTATTGGATGCTCAGACTCAAGACTTGTCCCATACCTTTTAACGGGGACTGGGCCTGGTGAGCTTTTTATTGTTCGCAATGTCGGAGCTTTGGTGCCCCCTTACGATGGATCGCATGGGTTGCACGGAACGATGGCAGGAATTGAGTTCGCAGTGTTACAACTGAAAGTCGAGCGAATCATTGTTTGTGGACACACGCACTGTGGCGCTATCAGAGCCGCATATGAAGGCGTACCTGAAGAGGCTAGAGCGTTAAAAAATTGGTTAGAACTCGCAAAAGAGGCACTTCTTCCTGTGAGACCTAGCGCTGAAGCTATGTTTCGAACCGAACAGCGTTCAGTGGTTTTGCAACTTGAGCGACTGATGGAATATCCAATGGTGAGACGTGAGGTCGAGAATGGACAGCTCACGCTTCATGGGTGGCATTACGTAATCGAGGAGGGGGAGGTCCATGTTTTTGATGTTCTAAAAGGCGGTTTTGTACCGGCTTCCATGGCATTGAATAGTGGAACTGGACCTTACCAACAGTTTGTAGAACATGATGGTCAACTAATAGAATGAGTTTTGACGTGTTGAATCAATTGAGTTCGAAGAATTTGCCTGAGGCCTTATCTGAATTGACAGGCTCATTGATGCAAGTTTTGAGCAAAAGACGAACAGTTTTGCCAAAACGCTTAGTTGCTCCAGGACCTACGGATGAGCAGCTAAGTGTCTTCTTTGAGGCAGCTGCTACTGCACCCGATCATGATCAAATTTTGCCGTGGCGCTTTATGATTTTTCCTGAAAATAGTCGGGTTGCACTGGGGGAGTTGTTTGCTCAAGCTTTGTATGAGCGGGACTCAGAAGCTACAGATGTACAAATGGAGCAGGCAAGGGAAAAAGCATTGAGATCTCCTTTGTTGATGTTGCTAGTTGTAGATGAATCCCGGGGTGATCAAGAGGTTGACTTCAGTGAACGTCTCCTGTCTGCTGGTTGTGCAGTGCAAAACATTCTCAGTGTGGCTACTTCAATGGGTTTCGGTTCATCTTTGACAAGTGGTAAGGCAATGAAATCTCAGATTTTTAGAGATGGCCTTGGGCTTTCATTGAGTGAACATGCCATCTGCTTCGTTAACGTTGGTCACGTTGCAACATCTAAGCCCGGAAAAGTTCGCCCGAATCCTGATCAGTTCGTTTCAAGTTGGATGGCTTCTTAATTATGGCCACTAGCAATATTCAATTCATCGTGCCTGGACATCGAAGTCCAAGCGTTGGTTACGAAGCTCCTTTTGAAATGCTTGAGGCGTGTCACGAAAGAGTGCAGCGAATGCTTTCGTTATTAACGCGTGCTCGGGCTTACGGAGCAGAGCATGGTTGCGACGAACCATTTGAGAATGCACTTAAAGATGTAATGCGATATTTTGATAAGGCGGCACCACAGCATCATTTAGATGAAGAGTTGCATGTTTTCCCATCTGTTCTAGCTATGAATGATCAGGGTTTAACAGAGATAGTTTTTCGATTGCAACGTGAACATAAAAAGATGGACGAGTTGTGGAGGCAAGTGAGGTGTGTGTTGAATTCTGTAATGAATTCAAATCGTGATAAACCAATATTCAATGAATATGAAAATCAACTTATGGATGATTTTTGTTCTATGTACATTCGTCATATTTCAGATGAAGAAACGAAAATTTATCCGATTAGCTTCCATAGTTTGACTATGGATGATCTATTGGTGATGTCCAAAGACATGATGGTTCGTAGAGGCGTTCAGTAAATTTTTTGTTACTGCACATCTTGCGGTGAAAACCGTGTGGCGCAGTTGATGCGTGCGGCACAGATCAAGTCAGTACCACCACGATGAGCCAGACCATGCCTAGGTGACTGACATCACGTACATCCGTACACACCGTCATCAAAGAGGCTGATGACTTTACGGTTTGGGGCGTTGTGACTTTCAACCTGCATAAGTTGCTCTGAGCATGTCGCAACCTGAGATTGAATCGCTATCGCATCAAATCGATCCAGAGTCTCTGGCGGTGTTGCCACGCACCTCTGGTGTGTACATCTTCAAAGGAGAGGGAACGCTTCCCCTCTACATAGGCAAGAGCGTGGATATCCGCAGTCGAGTTTTGTCACACCTCAGAGCCGAGGATGAGGCGGAGATGATTGCTCAATCACGACGCGTGGATTTCATTGAGACAGCGGGTGAGATTGGGGCTTTGCTTTTGGAAGCTCGCATGATCAAGCAACAAAGCCCACTGTTCAACATCCGGCTGAGGCGGTTGCGCAATCT
>CALKUJ010000365.1 GCA_937996825.1 uncultured Polynucleobacter sp.
CAACATTTGGTTCAAGGTTTGTTCGCGTTCGTCATTACCACCGCCCATACCAGCACCACGATGGCGACCAACGGCATCGATCTCATCGATGAAGACGATACAAGGAGCTTGCTTCTTAGCGTTCTCAAACATGTCGCGCACACGAGCTGCACCAACACCAACAAACATCTCGACGAAGTCTGAACCTGAGATTGCAAAGAATGGCACCTTGGCTTCACCAGCGATGGCTTTAGCCAACAATGTTTTACCTGTTCCAGGAGGACCTACTAAGAGAACACCTCTTGGAATATGACCACCCAGCTTTTGGAATTTCGTTGGGTCTTTCAAGAAATCAACAAGCTCAAAAACTTCTTCTTTGGCCTCATCACACCCAGCCACATCAGCAAATGTGACAGCGTTTGTATTTTCATCAATCAAACGAGCTTTTGATTTACCAAATGAGAATGCTCCACCTTTGCCACCACCTTGCATTTGGCGCATCATCAAGAACCAGAAACCAATGATCAATAATGTTGGGCCCAAGTAGTACAAAGCAGAAACCAAGAGACTTTGCTCTTCATCCGCTTTACCAGTTACTTGAACACCGTATTTCATCAAGTCGCCAACCATCCAGATATCTCCTGGGCTGACAACAGAATATTTTTGTCCATCGATTGGGGTCACTTGAATGTTGCGACCCTGAACATCCACTCTTTTCACTTTGCCGTTTTTGGCATCGTCCATGAATTGAGAATAAGTGATGTTTTCTTGAGCGCGTGGCTTATCAAATTGCTTGAAGACAGTGAACAGCACGAGGCCCACAACGAGCCACACACCAACTTTCTGCATCAAATTATTGTTCACAAAGCCTCCTTAAGGCAGATATATCTGTACACCATATGATTCTACTCCCTCCCCTTTTCAAGTGCTTGACTAAAAAAGTCGTTAAATCCCATAGATTTGTTATGGTTTTAGCCTTTTTCTGGGGTCTTTTGAGGGGTTTTGGACTGTGGTCAAACACTCACTTAAGGTGTTTTCCTAAGAGAAAAGTTTCTGCCGACTTATCTCTAGAAGCTTTGGGCTTTCTAGGACTGACGATTTTGAAGACTTTTTTGAATGATTCCACGATTTGACTGTAGCCACTGCCGTGGAAGCACTTGATCAAGAGGGCTCCATTGGGTTTTAAGTGAGCCTGCGAGAACTCCAAGGCCAAATCAGCCAAATGACCCATCCTGGCAGCATCAGCTGTTGAAACGCCCGATAAATTAGGTGCCATGTCCGATAAAACCAAATCAACCCTTGGGCCACCAGCAGGATCACCGGGTAACAAAGCTTCAAATTCCCTCAAAACGGCTTCTTCACGGAAGTCACCTTGTAAATAGGTCACATCTGCGATTTCTTCCATGGGCAGAATATCAATGGCAATGATCTTGCCAAAAGGTTTTCCATCAGGCGTGTCTGGATTTTTTTTGCCAAACTCAACCAAACGATTGCGGGCATATTGAGACCAACTGCCAGGCGTGCTGCCCAAGTCAACCACCACCATGCCAGGACCAATCAAACGATCCTGCTCGTCAATTTCTTTTAACTTATAAGCTGCACGCGCACGATACCCTTCCCTTTGCGCCATTTTGACGTAGGGGTCGTTCAGGTGATCGTTCAACCAGTCTTTATTGAATTTATTCTTTGCCACTCTGTTCCACTTCTATATTCAATGAGTGATTCACTCATTTTTAATCATCAGTTCGCTATTTTCCGCTCTTTTTCATCAAGCACCCCATACTTTGCAATTTAATGCCTTATCATTGGGGTATTCCAAAGAAATTTCTATGCCAAAACTCGAATTATCCTCTGCCGAACGCTCGGCACACCGCTCAGACGCCCATGCACTAAAACCCATTGTTTTAATTGGTGCTGATGGCCTTACACCTGCCGTTGTCAAAGAAGTCAACAACGGCCTTAATTCTCACGGCTTGATCAAAGTTCGCGTTTTTGGCGATGAT
Organism: uncultured Polynucleobacter sp.; assembly: GCA_937996825.1. GTDB lineage: Bacteria > Pseudomonadota > Gammaproteobacteria > Burkholderiales > Burkholderiaceae > Polynucleobacter. Next base: position 1,983 of record CALKUJ010000365.1, read on the forward strand.
CGCGAAGCTCGTGTGGCAATCTACGACCAATTGTGTGAAGACTTAAATGCAGCACCGATTCAACACATTGGTAAGTTATTGGTTCTTTTTAGACCCAAGGTAGAAAAAGAAGTTGTGGAAAAGCGCCGCGGTAAATCTGGCGGCCCTAAAGTGGTGATGGTAAAGAAATTCACACGCAACCCACAACGTCGTCCAAAACCTGTGGCTACCACAGTGCTTGGTAATGAGCGGGTGGCTGCAGGTGGTCAAGTGAAACGCGCCAAACCACGTCAAACCAGCGTCAAGAAAAAACAGCTCAGTCGTTAACCGATTAGTTTGAGTCAACTGGTTTGGTCAGACGCCACAAGAGCACCAAACCAATCAAAGATTGCAGCGAATACACCATGCTTGAATAAGTGTGAAGTCTGCTGAATGCTTCAGCCAATGGCGAAAGCATCACCGGAAAGCCATGACTCAAGGCTTCCTCACGCAAAGAATCCATCATGGGCTCAAACACAAAAGCTGACACTCCTGCGCAGATCAACATGGCCAATAAATACCAGCGGATATTCTTATAACGGCCACAACCACGCTTGACCAATAAATTAGCGAAAACAATTAAACCCACACTGAGGATCATGCTGATGATTCCTTCAATGCGAAACAATGCACCCGCAACCATGCCAGCGACTTGAGAATCTGAGAGAGTTGCAAATAGTGTGGGTGTCACGATGTAACCCACTGTGATGATGCTACCCACCCAAAGAGTCAAGATGAAAACAAATACTCGTTGGGCGGTGATGTGCATTTACAAGTTCGCCTGAGGTTTTTGAACTGTCTTAAGTTGGGCGAATCAGATGTATTGAACGTTCAGAATTTCAACTTCACGACTGCCACCAGGGGATGAGAAGGTGGCCACATCGCCCTCTTCTTTACCAATCAATGCTCTGGCAATTGGTGAACTGATAGAGATTTTGTTGGACTCTAAATCTGCCTCGTCATCACCCACGATTTGATAAGTGGCTTTCTTGCCATCTTCCAAATCTTCAATTTCAACTGTGGCACCAAAAACAATGCGACCCTCAACATCCAAGGTTGATGGATCGATGATTTGAGCAGCGGCCAATTTACCTTCTAACTCCTGAATGCGCCCTTCGATGAAGGCTTGCTTTTCTTTAGCAGCATCGTATTCAGCGTTTTCAGATAAGTCACCCTGGGCACGAGCCTCAGAGATTGAATTGATCACAGCAGGACGCTCGACATGCTTCAAGTTGTGCAACTCTTTCTTTAACAACTCAGCGCCATGTTTTGTAATAGGAATGGTACTCATAAATCTACTTCCAAAAATCTAGTTAAATGAAGAACAAATGACTGGTAGCTCTCTACCAGTCATTCATTATTTTTGTATCTTAGCCGATATCTTATAAAGACGCGTGCAGACCTTGCAAGTCGTAAACCTCAAGCTGATTGATGGCTTTTATACCGGCAACCGCAGCCTTAGCACCACTGATGGTAGTGTAATAAGTCACACGATTGGCCTGCGCGGTTGTTCTGATCGATCTTGAATCAGCAATCGCCGCCCTGGTTTCATCAACTGTGGTGAAGACCAACTCAATTTCACCATTTTTGATCATGTCCACAATGTGTGGGCGACCATCTTTGACTTTGTTCACGCGCTTGACTGGCACACCTGCCGCCTGAATCGCATCAGCCGTGCCTTGTGTTGCCACAATCGAGTAACCCATGTCATGAAGCATTTGCGCCACTTCAACTGCCTTTGCTTTATCACTGTCTTTCACGGTCAGCAATACGGCGCCTGATTTAGGCAATGTGGTGCTTGCCGCCAACTGTGACTTGAACAAAGCTTCGCCAAAGGTTTTACCAACGCCCATCACTTCACCAGTTGAACGCATTTCTGGTCCAAGAATTGGGTCAACGCCTGGGAATTTATTGAATGGGAAAACCGCCTCTTTGACTGAGAAGTAAGGAGGGATGACTTCTTCACCAATACCCTGCTGATCCAAACTTTCGCCCGCCATACAGCGTGCAGCGATTTTGGCTAATTGCAAACCTGTTGCTTTTGAAACATATGGCACAGTTCTGGAAGCACGTGGATTGACCTCAAGAACATAAACAATGTCTTTGCCATTCACTTGCTGGATCGCGAACTGCACGTTCATCAAACCAATCACATTGAGGCCTTTGGCCATCGCTGCTGTTTGACGACGCATCTCATCAACAGTTTCTTTTGAGAGTGAATATGGTGGCAATGAACATGCTGAGTCGCCAGAGTGAACACCCGCCTGTTCGATGTGCTCCATCACACCACCGATGAAAACTCTCTTACCATCAGAAATACAGTCCACATCACATTCGATCGCATCGTTCAAGAATCGATCCAACAATACTGGTGAGTCATGAGACACCTTGACCGCTTCACGCATGTAGCGCTCTAGGTCACGACCATCATGAACAATCTCCATGGCACGACCACCCAACACATAAGAAGGACGAACCACTAGTGGGTAACCAATTTCTTCGGCCAACTTCAGAGCTTCTGTCTCTGTACGAGCTGTTCTGTTTGGTGGCTGACGCAAGCCCAAATCTTGCAATAGCTTTTGGAAGCGCTCACGGTCTTCAGCCGCATCGATCATGTCTGGGCTGGTACCAATGATAGGTACACCATTGGCTTCTAGATCAAGAGCCAGCTTCAATGGGGTTTGACCACCGTACTGAACAATCACACCCTTTGGTTTTTCAATCGCAACGATCTCTAGAACATCTTCAAGCGTCAATGGCTCAAAGTACAAACGATCAGAAGTGTCATAGTCAGTAGAAACAGTTTCTGGATTGCAGTTCACCATGATGGTTTCATAACCATCATCACGCATAGCTAGTGCAGCATGTACACAGCAGTAGTCAAACTCAATACCTTGACCAATGCGGTTAGGACCACCACCCAACACCATGATTTTTTCTTTGGTGGTTGGCTGTGATTCGCACTCACCATGCTCTGCTTCGTAGCAAGAGTACATATAGGCTGTGTTTGTTGAGAACTCAGCTGCACAAGTATCTACACGTTTGTATACAGGTCTTACTTTTAATGCATGGCGTGCTTCACGCACAGCTTTTGCATCCGTCTTTAACAATTTAGCTAAACGACGATCTGAGAAACCTTTTTGTTTTACAAAGCGCAACTCTTGAGCTGTTAAATCTTTTAATTGACGAGTTTGTAGTTTCTTTTCAATTTCAATGATTTCTGAAATTTGAGCCAAGAACCATGGGTCAATT
>CALKUJ010000366.1 GCA_937996825.1 uncultured Polynucleobacter sp.
TCCAGTCGACGTTGGGCCACAGATCGAGCGATGGGGCTTCTAAGAATACAGGGCCAGAGCCGTCCATCACGAAGTGGGCGTGGCGTGTGGCTGCGCAGTTAGGAATCATCGCCACAGGCAATGAGGCTGCATGAGTTGGGTAGTCCATGATCTTGACATCAAGCACTGTGGTCAAGCCGCCCAAGCCTTGTGCGCCGATGCCAAGGGCATTGACCTTGTCCATGATTTCTAAGCGCAACTCTTCAATGCGGGTTTTTGGACCACGAGCAATCAGCTCATGAATATCCACTGGAGCCATCAAAGACTCTTTGGCTAAAAGCATGGCCTTTTCTGGTGTGCCACCAATACCGATACCCAAAATGCCAGGAGGGCACCAGCCAGCACCCATGGTTGGGACAGTTTTAACCACCCAATCAACAATCGAGTCAGAAGGGTTCAACATGACCATCTTGCTCTTGTTTTCTGAACCGCCGCCTTTGGCAGCGCAAATCACTTCAACGCCATCACCTTCGACAATTTCATAATGGATCACCGCTGGGGTGTTGTCCTTGGAATTGGTGCGTTTACCGGCAGGATCTAATAAAACAGAGGCGCGTAATTTGTTATCTGGGTGGTTGTAGGCGCGGCGAACACCCTCATTCACCATTTCAGAGACGCTCATCTTGGCATCCCATTTAACGTTCATACCAACTTTTAAGAACACCACGGCAATGCCTGTGTCTTGGCACATAGGGCGCTTACCTTCAGCGCACATGCGACTATTGGTCAAAATTTGAGCAATGGCGTCCTTGGCGGCTGGGCTTTCCTCACGCTCATAGGCTTTGCCTAAGGCCGTGATGTAATCCAAAGGGTGGTAGTAGGAAATGTACTGAAAACCATCAGCAATACTCTGAATAAAGTCGTCTTGGCGAATTGCACTCATAATTTTTTTATAAAGGTTTGAAAGACCACTATTTTACCTAGGGAAAGTTGGCATTTACAGATATCGTTTATGTGTTTATCTTAAGTATTTGTGAGAATAAGGCGGATATCCCTGTGGTCATTAGGGGTAACCCTGATGAGGGCTGATCTTTATTGAAATTGTCAGTCAATTGTCAGACCGTGAGCCTAATCTTGAAGTTTGTCTAAAACACTGCCTAAAAGTGGGGGAAAAGTATGTCTGGTATGGAACAGTTGTTGGTAGAGAATCGTGTGTTTAACCCGCCAAAAGCATTTGCTAAGCAGGCAGCCATCACAAGCATGGATCAGTACAAGGCGATGTGCAAAGCTTTTGATAAAGATTTCAATGGTACTTGGGCACGTCTAGCAAAAGAAAACTTATTTTGGAAGAAGCCATTCACTAAAGTTTTAGATGAATCAAAAGCTCCTTTTTACAAGTGGTTTGAAGATGGTTTGACCAATGCTTCTTACAACTGTATCGACCGCAATATCAAAAATGGTATGGCCAAAAAGACTGCCATCATTTTTGAAGCCGATGGCGGTGAAGTTACAAAAGTAACTTATCAAGAATTGCATGACCGTGTAGCAGTATTCGCAAACGGCTTGAAAAAACTAGGCATCAAAAAAGGTGACCGAGTAGTTATTTACATGTCAATGTCAATCGAAGGTGTTGTGGCGATGCAAGCTTGTGCTCGTATCGGTGCTACACACTCAGTAGTGTTTGGCGGATTCTCAGCCAAATCCTTGCAAGAGCGTATTGTGGACGTGGGCGCCGTGGCTTTGATCACTGCTGATCAACAATTGCGCGGTGGTAAAGCATTGCCATTGAAGACCATCGCTGATGAAGCCTTGGATTTAGGTGGTTGCGAGAAGCTCAAGCACGTGATTGTTTACAAGCGTACTGGTGGCGATGTGCCAATGAAGGCTGGTCGCGACAAGTGGATGCATGATGTATCTGCTGGCCAATCAAAAGTTTGTGAGCCAGAGTGGGTCAGTGCAGAGCATCCTTTATTTGTTCTTTACACATCAGGTTCAACTGGTAAGCCAAAAGGTGTTCAGCACTCAACAGGTGGTTACTTGTTGTGGGCAATGTTGACCATGAAGTGGACTTTTGACTTGCGCGATAGCGATGTTTTCTGGTGTACAGCTGACATTGGTTGGATCACAGGTCATAGCTATGTTGCTTATGGCCCATTGGCTTGCGGTGGCACTCAGATCGTTTTTGAAGGCGTACCTACCTATCCAAGCGCCGGTCGTTTCTGGGAAATGATTCAGCGTCATAAAGTATCTATTTTCTACACAGCACCAACAGCGATTCGTTCATTGATCAAAGCTTCTGATACAGATCCTAGTGTTCATCCGAAGAAATACAACTTGAAGAGCTTGCGTCTTTTGGGTTCTGTGGGTGAGCCAATCAATCCTGAGGCATGGATGTGGTACCACAAGAACGTTGGTGGCGAGAAGTGTCCAATTGTGGATACATTCTGGCAAACAGAAACAGGTGGTCACATGATCACTCCATTGCCAGGTGCAACACCTTTGGTTCCAGGTTCATGCACATTGCCATTGCCAGGCATCATGGCTGCGATTGTGGATGAGACCGGTGGCGACATGCCTAACGGCCAAGGCGGTATCTTGGTTGTGAAACGTCCATGGCCTTCAATGATTCGTAACATTTGGGGTGACCCAGAGCGCTTTAAGAAGAGCTATTTCCCAGAAGAGTTGGGTGGCAATCTTTACTTGGCGGGTGACGGTGCGATTCGTAACAAGAAAACTGCTTACTTCACCATCACAGGTCGTATCGATGACGTGTTGAACGTTTCAGGTCACCGCATGGGCACGATGGAGATCGAGTCAGCCTTGGTTGCTAATCCATTGGTTGCTGAAGCGGCGGTGGTTGGTCGTCCAGACGACATGACTGGTGAAGCAATTGTGGCATTCGTTGTTCTGAAGGGTAAGCGCCCAACAGGCGAAGATGCCAAGAAGATTGCAACTGAATTGCGTAATTGGGTAGGTAAAGAGATTGGTCCAATCGCTAAACCAAAAGAAATTCGTTTTGGTGATAACTTACCTAAGACACGTTCAGGCAAGATCATGCGTCGTTTGTTGCGTGTTTTGGCAAAAGGTGAGGAAATCACTCAAGACACTTCAACACTTGAAAATCCAGCGATCTTGGAGCAACTCAAGCACGCGATTTAAGCTTCCTTGACTAGCATCATCTAGTAGTCATTCAGGCCGGTTACCTAACAGTACCGGCCTATTTTCTTTGGTCTGAGTCATAATCTAACTATGGAGATTCGTTCTGAGTCAAAAAAGATAGGTTTTTATTACCTGCTATTCACGGTAGGGTTTTTGCTGTTCGTTTACTTTTTAGGTTTACTTGAAGAGTTCAACGGCCCAGGTATCTGGCTTGGCTATGTTTTCTTATTTGTCACAATCGCTGTTTACGCCAGCATTGGATTGATTTCTCGTACCGCTGACATCACTGATTACTATGTCGCTGGCCGGAAGATTCCTGCTATTTTTAATGGTATGGCAACGGCTGCTGACTGGATGAGTGCCGCAACTTTCATTGGCCTGGTGGGTATTCTTTTTAGCTCAGGCTATAAAGGTCTGGCATTCATTGTTGGATGGACTGGTGGTTTCTGTTTGGTGGCGATGTTGATTGCCCCCTACATCCGAAAGTTTGGTTCCTATACCATTCCAGATTTCTTAGCGATACGCTACAGCCAAGGTAAAGAAGGCGGTAGCAGAGCTGTCAGGGTTGTGGCAGTTGGTACCACCATCATTTGCTCTTTTGTTTATTTGGTCGCTCAAATTCAAGGTGTGGGTTTGATTGTCAATCGCTTCATTGGAGTTGAATTTGGGGTGGGTGTCTTCTTTGGACTTGCAGGTATCTTGGTCTGTTCTTTTTTGGGCGGCATGCGAGCAGTGACCTGGACCCAGGTAGCTCAGTACATCATTTTCATGATTGCTTTGCTCTTGCCATTGAGCATGATTTCCTACAAAAAACACAATTCTTTTTTTCCGCAAGCAATGTATGGTCAGGTCTTGCAAGAAATTGAATTTCATGAAAAAGATTTTGAAGTCACCGCTGAAGAAAATAAGGTTCGTGATTACTATCTAAAACAGGTGATGCTTTTAGATAAAAAAATCATGGCATTGCCAGATTCTTTTTTTGAAGGCAAGAAAGAGGCTGAAAGAAAGTTACAAGAAGCTCGCTCGAGTCAAATACCTTTGAAGGAATTAAAGGCGATTGAAAAGAGGGTGAATGATTTTCCAAAAGATCCAGCCAGTGCTTACGAGTTGTGGCAAACACAGAAGAAAAATGCTCAGATAAAAAGTCAAACAGCGGTTCCATCGATGGACCCAGGGTCTGGCAATGGGGCCGGTGATTCGAACATAGATAACCTTAATTTCATTCTTCTTATTTTTTGTTTGATGTTTGGCACAGCCAGTTTGCCTCATATCTTGACGCGCTATTACACAACGACCAGCGTTTCAGCGACTCGTTACTCGGTATTTTGGACCTTGCTGTTTGTTGCACTTTTCTACATGAGTGTTCCAGCTTTGGCTGCGATGGTGAAGCTAGAGCTATTTAAGAATTTGGTCGGAATTTCTTATGCCGACTTGCCAAATTGGGTTTTAAGTTGGCGTAAATTAGACCCACCTGTTCTATCAATCACTGACATCAATGGTGATGGCTTTGTGCAATGGGCTGAGCTTTCAATTTCACCTGATATGGTTATCTTGGCTGCTCCAGAGATTGCTGGTTTACCTTACGTGATATCTGGCTTAGTGGCGGCTGGTGCTTTGGCAGCCGCCTTATCAACAGCTGATGGATTATTGCTGACAATTGCCAATGCCATTTCACATGACGTCTACTATCACTTGGTCAATAAAAATGCTACTCACCAGCGCCGCGTCACGATCGCAAAGATTGTTTTGTTAGGGGTGGCATTGTTTGCTGCCTATGTGACCTCACTGCGCCCCGGAGATATTTTGTTCTTGGTAGGTTCAGCATTCTCATTAGCAGCATCGAGCTTTTTTGCTGTTTTGATTTTGGCCGTGTTCTCAAAAAGAATTAATCAGTGGGGAGCGATTGCCGGCATGCTCACTGGATTATTGGTGAGTGGTACTTATATTGCCTTGAACTACCCATTTGTCTCTAGAATCACGGGCGTCTTTGGAGAGCGCTGGTTTGGTATTGATCCAATTGCATCAGGCGCATTTGGCATTCCTGCAAGTTTTATTGCTGCTTTCTTGGTCTCGTACCTCACCAAAGAGAATCCACCTGTGATCAATCGTTTGGTGGACTATCTGCGCGAAGCAAGATCCTCTGTATAGCTCACTTATTTCTTTGAAAACAATTTGAGCCAACCATCTTTACCAAGTTTTTCCATGGTTTGCATATTGGTTTCAAAGATGGCTTCTGCTTCTGGAAATGCTTTGACAGCCTCATCAATGCTGTCCTCACGGATCAGGTGCAGGGTTGGGTAGGGCGAGCGATTTGTGAAGTTAGTGATGTCATCGATATCTGTGCCTGCAAATTGATATTGAGGATGAAAGCTCGCAATTTGTAGTTCGCCATCCAAATCCAAGTCTTCCAATAGTTGATCAGCTAATTCAAGAAAATCGTTGTAATCAAGAAAGTCATTCAAGACATTTGGATGAATCAATAAAGTGGTGTCTGTTTTTTCACGAGAAACT
>CALKUJ010000367.1 GCA_937996825.1 uncultured Polynucleobacter sp.
GTGCTCTTCCGATCTTGAACTGGTCCAAGAGGGTATTCGCGCGGCTAATTATTGGCATAGCTTCACAAAACCACATGCCATCATGCTCGCCATGAAAGCAGAGTGGTTGGTTGATTCAGAAGTGATGCATGCCTTTCAGGATGCACTACTGAAATGTCACTTGCCCATAGGATTGATATATGTAGGCATCAGTGATTTGCCTCAAACAAAACATATCACTCAACTAGAGCAGACCTTGGTTCAATTGCAACGTCTGGGAGTTTTGTTTCATTTATTGAACTTCACTGGACAAGAAGAAGAGTGCCAATTGCTTCTCAACCATCGCTTCACTCATATCCATATAGCGGGTGATCTCATCAGACAAGCCATACCTGGTAGTCAATGCGAAAAGAAACTAATTACTTTAAAAGCACTGATTCAAGCCAATGACTCACGATCTGTGACAGGACCGATCAAACTCATGCACGAAAAAACTGTCGCCGAGAAACATGGAATTGATTGTTACTACGGCAAACACATCATGCCATCAATGACATTGCACCAAGTACTCAAAATGGGCAGAACAGCTAAACAACAATTGGCCATAAGACAACTGATCAAGAGACAGTCAGACAAGGAGTGAGTTAGATGAGAAAAAAAGTCCTGTTGGTTGACGACCATCCAGCAATGCTTTGGGCACTTAAAAATATGCTGGCACAACAAGTTCACTTTGAGGTTATTGGAGAAGCAACCGATGGTGATGGCTGCCTTGAGTTCGCCAGAGAAAATGAAACAGACTTGATCATTCTAGATATAGATATGCCAAAGATAGATGGCTTTGATGTGATCCGCCGTTTAAAAATCATTTCCCCAGATAGCAGAATCTTGGTGGTATCTTCTTTAGAGGCCAAGGTATACGGTAGTCGCGTCAGAAGTCTGGGTGGACATGGCTTTATCAATAAGACAGCAAGCTCAGACATTATCTTGGCTGCATGCTTGGCAGTTTCTCAAGGGTATACCTTTTTCCACGTTAACAACACATCAAAGATTTACAACAGTGACGAAGAGATTATTTCTTCATTCTCACCAAGAGAATTTCAAGTACTTAAATACTTGGCTGATGGGCATCCTAATAGTGCTATTTCAGAATATCTTCATATCAGCACCAAAACAGTATCTACTTATAAGAACCGAGTCTATAAAAAAATTGGTGTGAGCAATATTGCGGAATTAATTTCATTTTGCAGGACCAATCGAATCGTTGATGCCTGATAAATATCAACTAACTCTCTTCGCATTCATTTGCACCAGCTTATTCAGCGTTTATTTGCTTATTAGAAATAAGCACTGGGCAAACCTCGCTCAACAGAATCAAAAGAATCTGAACACATTTCAAGAAACAAAGAATCAGGCAATTTCAACAATTAGCCATGAAATCAGAACACCAATCAGTGCCATTCTTGGTATTCAGGAAAAGCTTCTACGCAATAATCATTTAGACCATTCTGAAAAAACCATCTTAGAAAGTGCTCATGCTTCAGCAGAGTCAATGCTAGAAGTACTGAATCAACTCCTAGATTTATCCAAAATTGATGCTGGGAAAATGGAACTCAGAACAGAGGCCTGCAATCTGGTCAATCTGATTAAAAATATCAGTCAAACATTTAGTGTGCTTGCACAAAAAAACAACACCAAGGTCAGTTGCCACATTTGCCCTGAAATAGCAGAAAGTCTAATCAGTGACGGTACAAGACTGGGTCAAATACTACATAACTTGATTGCTAATGCCATCAAGTTCAGCCCTGGCGGAAAAGTTCATATAACAACTCGCACGATTGCAAATGACCATTTTGCTCAGACCATCTATTTTGAGGTTGCAGATAATGGCAAAGGAATACCCAAAGCTCACATCTCAAGAATTTTCAGACCTTATGAACAATATGAGCATTTTGATACAGAGCTATCACAATCCAGCACGGGACTTGGATTAACCATTGCAAAACAACTTGTCACCATGATGGGTGGCAGACTAGAGATTGACTCAGAAGAGGGTTTTGGCACATCCGTGAGCTTCACGCTCTCGTTCAAAAGGTCTATCAAGCAACCAAAATACTCAAGGATCAGCCCTTCCGAAGAGAAAATCAAACCCCAGATCACGCATCACGAAAGCGTGATGATTGTTGATGATCACGCTCCAAGCAGACTTATCACAGAGGCACAGTTTAAAGAAATGGGATATTGCGTTCACTCAAGCGCTTGTGGCCAGGAGGCATTACAGATCATTCTTGAGACCTCTTTTGATATTTTGGTGACGGACTTGACCATGCCGATCTTCAACGGAGACCAATTGGCTTCTGCAGCACACCAGCACTACAACTCAAAAATAAAAATTTTTGGTCTGACAGCACACACTGATGGTGCCCATAGGTTATTGAACCCTAACAATGTTTTTGATTTTGTTTTAATCAAACCAGCGACTTTGAGAGACTGGCAACAAGAATTGGCACTTGAGAAAACATATTTGACGACTTTTCAAGATTCTGGAAACTCGGAATCTTCAATGCTTGGAATCATTGCGAAAGAAATTCTTATCTATCAAGAAAAAGCTTTGGATCTTTTGCAGCAAAGTCTTGGGAAACAAAAATGGGTCTTAAGTGAAGCCGAAATGAAAAGCATGGCTCATAAACTACTTGGCGGAGCAAAGCTAAGCAATGATGCAAGATTGATCAAAATTTGCGAACAATTTCAGGTAAAAATACCGCAGCCTCATCGCCCTCTTTTTTATGATTTATGCATTGCCCTGATTCGCTCTAACAATGTATTAAAAAAGATTGTTTTGAAACCTTAAGCATATGTACACAAGTGCTTATTAGGCTATATGATTTAGGGATGCCATTTAAGAAACATTTATTAATTTTGACAGGCTTTGTTTTAATTACACAAAGCTTTGCTTCATTTGCAAAAGATTTACCTGCACCCGTCGAATCTGCAATTAAAAAAAGTGGAATCCCCAAAGAAGCCATTTCTATTTCGGTTGACAAAATAACCAGCCAGCAAGGTCATGCTACTTTTAACTCCCATGGTGTGATTCATTGGCAAGAGAGCTTGGGCATGAATCCGGCATCCACAATGAAACTGGTCACAAGCTTGGCTGCCATGGAAATGCTGGGGCCACAGTACAGATGGAAAACGGATCTTTTCACCAATGGTCAAATCTCAAAAGGTACTTTGCGCGGTGACTTACTCATCAGAGGAAGCGGTGATCCAAAGCTGATTCCCGAGGAGATTAACAAGCTTTTAGCCAACTTAAAATCAAGCGGCGTCAAAAATATTCATGGCGACTTGATTTTTGACAGAAGTGCGTACGACAAATCAGTCAAAGAATCATCATTTTTTGACGGCGAACCAACTCGTTCGTACAGCGTGCCGCCCGATGCACTTTTGTTTGCATTTAATAGCTTTAGTTTTCAGTTTTTTCCAAATCTTGAAAATCGACGGGTTGTGATCAAGCAAACGCCTCGAATGTCAAATCTATCCATCGAGAATAATTTGACAGTGGTTGATGGTCCCTGTACCAATTGGCGAGATGGCATCACGATGTCCTTAAAAACTGAAAAAAATTCTGCCTGGCTAGCCAGCTTCAGCGGTGAATACCCCAGCGCCTGCTCTACTGCCAATTGGAACATCGTTGCAAGCGATACCGATCAATTCTTGTCACAGAGCTTGATTGCCGCTTGGGAGGACTTAGGTGGCACCTGGGGCAAAAAGCCTGTCATTAAAAATGGTCAACTCACTGAATCTTTTAGACCAATCGTTACGCACTTTGGCATCCCCTTGTATGAATCAGTCAAAGATATCAATAAGCTTTCAAACAATGTGATGGCAAGGCAAGTTTTGCTCACGCTCGCATTAGAAAAAAATGGCGCCCCGGGAAACACCACCAATGGAAACATGGTCGTTAAATCTTGGCTCAAAAAGTATCAATTAGATATGCCCGAGCTTGTGATTGAAAATGGATCTGGCCTATCAAGAATCGAAAGAATCAGTTCTAAACATCTCAATCAAGTCTTATTGCTTGGTTTGAATTCGTCTACGAGAGATTACTTCACCGAATCACTTCCAATTGCCGGCGTTGATGGAACGATGAAAAACCGCTTGATAGAGAAACTTCGCCAATACATTCCCAAAAAATCTGATGCACAAGCATTCGAAAAGAATTTATCTCAGTTCCCCAAGCCAATTAAAAAATATGGCGCTTATATTAAAACTGGGTCTTTGGCGGACGTAAGAAGTATTTCTGGCTATGTTGTTAGCAAAACCGGTCAGGTTTATGCAATCTCATCGTTCATCAATCATCGCAATGCTGGCTCAGGCCGAGGAATTCATGACGCGTTGATGACTTGGTTACTTGATGATGGCCCACAACAGTTACATGCCCGAGCCCACTGAGGCACGCCCCAACCTGTCTCTAACAGCGTCCCACTCTATGCCATCAGGAAGTTTTTCAAAGATGATGCAATCGACATTCAGAGCATCCAACTGTCTGAGCAAAGCGTAGAGCTCTCGAGCCAATCCTTTTGGCTCCAAAGGTAAAAGCAATTCTTTTGCCACATTCTTTAAGCCTGGCTGATTTTCAGATACATCCTTAGGGAAATGCACCCAAGCCAATCTTTTTAAATCAGAACTGCTGTTTAACTCAGAAAAAAGCGAAGCAGTATCTTTAGCATCGTATAAAACTAATTTCGTCTTTGGTGCATAGTGCGCACTTAAACTGCCAGACACCCTTGGTGCTGATAGATTAGATCCGGATATTGTCGATGTATTCTTTATTGCAAGCCCATCATCACTCTTTCGATTAAGCGCCTGATCAATCATTACCTGCGTGATAGCACCTGGTCGTAAAACAACTGGGCCATGAGTATCAAGGCGAGTCAGGTCAACAATGGTTGACTCAATACCCACATCACAAGCGCCACCATCAAGTATCAATACTTCATCGCCTGGAAATTCTTCACGAACATGTTCTGCTGTGGTTGGAGAAATTCTGCCAAAGCGATTGGCAGAGGGTGCTGCCAAACCACCGCCAAATGCTTTTAGTAAATTTTGCGCAATAGGATGTTGCGGACATCGCACACCAACCGTCTCTTGCCCACCTGTCACTTCCGATAAAACATTTTTAGCTTTTGGAAGAATCAGGGTCAAAGGACCAGGCCAAAATTGATGGGCCAAAATCAAAGCTTCTGGTGAAACATCTCGTGACCATTGGCTGAGGATTTCTTGCCATGCATTTACTGCAGCTTGCTGATCACTAGCAACATTCAGCTCAGGCTGGGCGATGTGCACAATCAAAGGATGTCCTGCTGGACGCCCTTTACTAGAAAATATTTTTTTGATGGCTGAAACATTATTAGCATCAGCTGCTAGACCATAGACAGTTTCAGTTGGTATGGCCACCAAACCACCAGCCTTAAGAACGTCTACCGCCCTTTTGATTGAATCAGGCATGATCAGCGCGCAATTTTTAGGACTTTTATAGCCTCTTGGCAAACTGACTCAACAGCAGATGAGGTTTTGCCTACAAAATTTATATGCCCCATTTTGCGACCTACACGAGGCTCTGCTTTACCGTAAAGATGAAGCTTTGCAGAAGGTGCATTTAGAATTTTTTCCCAAGAAGGTTCTACTTGTTTTCCAGAGACCAACCACTCATCACCCAAGATATTGAGCATGATGCTTGGGCCAATCAACTCAGTACTGCCCAAAGGTAAACGTGCCATCGCTCTGACTTGCTGCTCAAATTGACTGGTTAAACAAGCATTCTGCGTGTAGTGACCAGAATTATGTGGGCGGGGTGCAATCTCATTGGCAACCACTTCACCATTTTTGAGAACAAAGAACTCAACACACAAAACACCCACGTAATCTAAACGACGAATAATTTCTTTAGCGGCGCCGACGATTTTTACTTCTTGAGCTGGATTGATCGATGGTGCTGGCACAGTTGTGGTGTGCAAAATGCCATTTTTGTGAATGTTTTGTGCAATGGGATATGCAACAACTTCATCATCATGACCACGTACGACCAGTGCTGATACTTCAAAAGCCAAATCCATGCGCTTTTCTAAAACGCAAACCACTTGGCCAAAATCATTCCAAGCCTTCACAAGCGCATCACGATCGTGAACTGTCACCTGCCCCTTACCGTCATAACCCATGCGAGCGGTTTTTAAAATGCCAGGAAAGAGGTCTGCAGAAACTCCCTCAGTATCGCTTTGCTTTTCAATCACTTGATAAGGTGCTGGTCCAATACCTGCCTCTTTTTGCCAAGTTGCCAAAAACTTCTTCTCTGCAACCCGATCTTGCGCAATAGAAACACCAGTACTTCTTGGAGCAACAAAAACGCCTAAAGACTCAAGCTCATCCAGCGCCTTGGCTGGCACATTTTCAAATTCAGTACTGGCTGCTTGACAGATAGCCGCCATCTCTTTCAATGCAGCGCCGTCTGTGTAGCTTGCTTGGATATGCTTGTCCGCAACAACTCCTGCAGGACTGTGTGTATCTGGATCCAAAACACAAACTTTGTATCCCATGGCTTGAGCAGCGTGAGTGAACATGCGACCTAATTGACCACCACCAAGAATTCCTAGGTAAGACCCCGGCAAAATTGGGTTTTGACGATCAGCCATAAATCAAGAATGTCCTGGTAAGTTCATGGCTCTGGCTTTTTCAGTTTGAGCAACTCGGAATACCTCTAATTTCTTAGCCAAGGCAGAGTCATTAACTGCTAGATTAGCAATCACGTGCAAGGCAGCATTGGCTGCACCCGCATCACCAATGGCAAAGGTAGCCACAGGAATACCTTTAGGCATTTGCACAATTGATAAAAGTGAATCTTCACCACTCAAATGCTTTGAAGCAACCGGCACTCCAAAAATAGGAACAATTGTTTTTGCAGCCAACATACCTGGTAAATGTGCGGCACCGCCGGCGCCCGCAATGATTGCCTTGATACCGCGTTCTGCAGCTGTTTCAGCGTAGGCAAACATATCATCTGGCATGCGATGCGCAGAAACCACTTTAGCTTCAAATGCAACCCCAAAATCAGTCAGCATTTGGGCTGCATTCTGCATGGTGTCCCAATCAGAATTTGAACCCATCAAGATTCCAACAATTGGTTTTTGACTCATCTTTTTTCCTTTTTGCTTTTATCGAGCAATTAAGCAGTCAGTGTTGCTAAAGCTTCACGGTATTTAGCCGCTGTTTTTTCAATCACATCTTCGGGTAATTGTGGTGCAGGTGCAGACTTGTTCCATGGCTGACCATTGATTTTGGCAGACTCCAACCAGTCACGCACAAACTGCTTGTCAAATGATGGCGGATTAGAACCTACCTGATAAGAGGCTGCTGGCCAAAAACGAGATGAATCAGCAGTCAAAACCTCATCCATCAATACCAATTCATTGTTTTCATTTAGACCAAATTCAAATTTCGTATCAGCAATGATGATGCCCTTGCTTGCTGCATAAATTGAAGCTTCTTTGTACAAACGAATGCTGACCTCTTTGATTTTTGCTGCTAACTCTTGGCCAATGCGTTTTTCAACCTCAGCATAAGAAATGTTTTCATCATGCTCACCCACATCAGCTTTTGCAGCGGGCGTAAAAATTGGCTCAGGTAACTGTTGTGCATTTTTTAGACCAGCAGGTAATTTGATACCGCAGATTGAACCAGTCTCTTGATAATCTTTCCAACCACTACCAGACAAATAACCACGCACAACCGCTTCGACCATGATTGGCTTTAAACGTTTGGTCACAATGGCTCGACCTTTGACTTGATTCACTTCATCTGCAGCCACTACGGAACATGGATCAATGCCTGTCAAATGATTTGGAATCACATGGCTTAACTTGCCAAACCAAAAATTAGCCATCTCATTGAGAACAATCCCTTTACCTGGAATCGGCTCACCCATGATAACGTCGAATGCTGATAAGCGGTCAGTGGTCACCATCAAGAGCTGATCATCGCCAATGGCGTAAATATCTCTTACCTTGCCCTTTGAGATTAATGGCAATGACTTGATTGAAGATTCGTAAAGAGCTTGCATGAATACCTTATTTAACTAATTGAGCCAATTGACCGCTTTTGTAACGCTCAGCCATTTGTTCCAAAGGAATTGACTTGATCTTACCCGCTTGACCCTCACAACCAAAAGCCAAATAGCGTGCCTTACAAATCTCTTTAGCGGCCTCACGAGCAGGCTTCAAATAATCACGTGGATCAAACTTGCTTGGGTTTTCAAATAAATACTTGCGAATTGCCGCAGTCATGGCCAAACGAATATCTGTATCGATATTGATTTTTCTAACACCATGCTTGATGCCCTGCTGGATCTCTTCAACAGGAACACCGTATGTTTCTTTCATGTCACCACCAAACTCACGAATGATTGCGAGCAATTCTTGCGGGACGCTGGATGAGCCATGCATCACAAGATGAGTATTCGGAATGCGCTGATTGATTTCTTTGATGCGATCAATCGCCAAAATATCACCCGTGGGTTTTTTGGTGAACTTATAAGCACCATGGCTGGTGCCAATCGCAATCGCCAATGCATCGCATTGCGTTTGCTTTACAAAATCAGCCGCTTGCTCAACATCAGTCAATAACTGTTCACGCGTCATCGCACCTTCAGCTCCGTGACCGTCTTCTTTATCGCCCATCATGGTTTCTAAAGATCCGAGAACTCCTAATTCAGCTTCAACAGTCACACCAATTGAATGCGCAAATTTCACAACCTCTTGAGATACGGCAACGTTGTATTCATATGAAGCAACTGACTTACCATCAGCCATCAAAGAACCGTCCATCATCACTGAAGTAAAACCTGAACGAATCGCCGCCATACAAACGGCTGGACTTTGTCCATGGTCTTGATGCATCACGACAGGGATATGTGGATACGCTTCAACCGCCGCATCAATCAAGTGGCGTAAAAATGCTTCTCCAGCATATTTACGTGCGCCCGCAGAAGCTTGCATGATGACTGGTGCATTGACTTCATCGGCAGCAGCCATGATGGCCTGTACCTGTTCAAGATTATTCACGTTGAATGCTGGTAATCCATAAGCATTCTCCGCAGCGTGGTCCAATAATTGGCGCAAAGATACAAGAGCCATTGCTATTTCCTTAAATTAAAATTTATTTCACATTCACAATCTTGAGGGTGTTTGTTCCGCCAACCTGTCCCATCGGCTCACCCACAGTTAAAACAATTGCGTCGCCAGCGGCAACAACACCTAATTTCTTAATTCTTGCCTCTGCTTGCTCTAAAGCAGTGTCCCTGTCATTGCTGGTATCCAAATGCAAGGGATGTACGTTTCTGTATAGCGCCATTGCTCTTTGACTTGCCAATTTGGTGGTCATCGCAAAAATAGGTACTTGAATCTTGTGGCGGCTCATCCACAAAGCAGTTGAACCAGAATCAGTCAAAGCTGCAATTGCTTTCACACCCAAGTGATAGGCCGTGAACAAAGCTCCAAAAGCGATTGATTGGTCAATGCGTGTGAATTTTTGATCAAAGAAGTCTGCGTCCAAATGATGAACTTCAGTTTTTTCAGCTTCTAAACAAATGGCAGCCATCTGCAAGACGGTTTCAACTGGATATTGACCTGATGCTGTCTCGGCTGAAAGCATCACAGCGTCTGTGCCATCTAAAACAGCATTAGCCACATCGCTGACTTCTGCTCTTGTTGGCACTGGATTTTGAATCATTGACTCCATCATTTGAGTCGCCGTGATCACTACCTTGTTTGCTTCGCGGGCCAAACGAATCATTCGTTTTTGTAGCGCTGGCACACTTGCATTACCAACCTCAACTGCTAGGTCGCCACGAGCGACCATGATGCCATCACTGACTTCCAAGATACCTTCTAAAACTCCTGGCATCACAGCTTCAGCGCGCTCAATTTTGGCAATTAGTTTTGTTTTGTGCCCAAATTCTTTGCTGGCGGCATCAGCTAGTCCACGAGCGATTTTCATATCCTCAGCATTCTTAGGAAAGCTGATCGCAATGTAATCGGCGCCCAAGGCCACTGCTGTTTTTAAATCTTCTTTATCTTTGTCGGTCAAGGCAGGCGCAGTCAATCCACCGCCTGCACGATTGATGCCTTTGTTATTTGAAAGCTCGCCGCCCAACTCAACAATTGTATGAATGCATGAACCGTCAACACCTTCAACTCGAATCACTAACAAGCCATCGTTGAGCAATAACTTGTCGCCCACCTTCACATCATTTGGTAAATTTTTGTAATCAAGACCAACTTTGTTTTGATCACCCAAGGTGCAGTTAGCATCAAGCGTGAATTTTTCGCCAGCCTTCAAAATAATTTTGTTATTTTCAAATTTGCCGACTCTGATTTTTGGGCCTTGTAAATCTGCCATGATGGCGACTTCACGACCAGCCGTTTTAGAAACCTCTCTCACGAGCTGGGCTCTGGCTTGGTGATCTGCTGCAGTGCCGTGAGAGAAATTTAAGCGAACAACATCAACGCCCGCTTCTATCAATTTTTTTAGAACTTCAGCACTGCTTGATGCTGGACCCAAGGTCGCAACAATTTTTGTTGCACGCATTATTTATCCGCTCTTTCTGACAAGATAGCAAAGGCTGGCAAAGTTTTACCTTCTAAAAATTCTAAGAAAGCACCACCACCAGTAGAAATGTAATCGACTTGTTTTTCAATACCGTACTTGGCTATCGCTGCCAAAGTATCACCGCCACCAGCGATTGAGAAAGCTGGAGAGTGAGCAATCGCGGCGGCTAACATCTTCGTGCCACCACCAAATTGATCAATCTCAAACACACCAATCGGGCCATTCCAAACAACTGTTCCTGCATGCGCGATGATGCTGGTTAGCTCGGCCGATGTTTTTGGACCGACATCCAAAATCATGTCATCAGGCTGAACATCCGTAGATGCCACTCTGTTAGCTCGCGCCAATGGTGATAACTCATTGGCGACCACCACATCCACAGGAATAGGCACACTCGCACCACGCTTGGCCATCAAGTCCATGATGGCTTTTGCTTCGTTCACCAAATCGGGCTCGGCCAATGATCTACCAATAGGTAGACCTGCTGCCAACATGAAAGTGTTAGCAATACCGCCACCCACAATCAATTGATCTACTTTTTCTGCGAGAGATTTGAGAATCGTTAATTTTGTTGAAACTTTTGATCCAGCAACAATTGCTACCAATGGGCGCTTTGGATCAGTCAATGCTTTACCCAAAGCATCAAGCTCAGCCGCCATCAAAGGACCAGCACATGCAACGGGTGCAAACTTGGCCATGCCATGAGTGGTTGCTTCCGCACGGTGGGCAGTACCAAATGCGTCATTGACATAAACGTCACACAAGCTGGCCATTTTTTGAGCCAACTCATCATTGTTTTTCTTTTCGCCTTTATTCAAGCGGCAATTTTCTAAAAGCACCAAATCACCTGGCTGAATCTCAAAGCCACCTTCTACCCAGTGACTGATCAAAGGAACTTTGCGCTCCATCAGTTCAGCAATTCTGTCGGCAACCGGTGCCAATGTATCTTCAGGTCTAAATTCGCCTTCTGTTGGACGACCAAGGTGAGATGTCACCATCACAGCTGCACCAGCATCCAAAGCCAATTTAATGGCTGGAATAGACGCTCTGATACGTGTGTCTTCAGTGATATTGCCTGCATCATCTTGGGGAACATTCAAATCAGCCCTGATGAAAACCCGCTTACCCTTTAACTGACCATTGGCGGCCAAGGTGGAAAGGCGATTAAATTGAAGTTTTGATGTGCCTGGCATAGCGAATTTTCGACAAAAGACAAGAAAGTGAGATTTTACCTTTTTACGATCAATCCTGAGTCTTTTTTAAGTCAAAACAAGCCTAATGGCCGTGAAAGCCAACATCCCCAGAATAATCGTTAAAAGCATGCTTCTTGTGAGCCAAAAAGCAATGATTGAGCAAACCCCACCCCAAAAATAGGGGGAAGTGATATCCATGGTGCTGGAACCCTCAGTGAAAAACATCTCAGGGGCAATAATGGCCACCAAAGCAGCTGCGGGGGCATACCTGAGTGCATTTTGAAGTGTCTCTGAAAGCTCCATGCGCTCACCCACCAAAAGGAAAAAGCCTCTGGTGATGAATGTGATCAGGGTCAAACCAAGAATCACCACCCAAATTTCAAAAGAGCTCAAGTAGCACCCCTTTCTTTTTTGTTGAAGCGATCACACATGATTCCAACCAAAATGGCCACAATTACAGCTAAAACAATGCTGAGCTTATAGGGCAAATCATTGGCCAAAAGTGCCACCAATAAAGCAGATAAAGCTGCCAACCTGGCTGATAGCTGATCGAGCATTGGCAACAAAATAGCTATCAAGGCCAAGGTTCCGGCAAAGCCCAAGCCCCATGAATCTGGGACTGCCCCAGCAAGAAAAATGCCGGCCAAAGATCCGGTTTGCCAGATAGACCAGTTTGTTAGGGACATGCCCAAGAAAAAGGGTAAATGAGATGGGTCTTTTTGATATTTTGGGAATCTAGACATGAACAAAGCAAAATTTAGATCACCATTTAAGTAACCCAAGACTGATCTTTTCCAAAAGCTCTTGTTTTTGAAATACGGCTGAATACCAGCGCTAAAAATGATGAACCTCAAGTTCACAATGATGGCTGTGACAAAAATGGTCCACAAGGGGAAATCCCCTGCAATCAGAGGCAAAGCAGCCAATTGAGCGGAACCTGCGTACACAAACAGTGACATTCCAATGGCTTGCCAGGTT
>CALKUJ010000368.1 GCA_937996825.1 uncultured Polynucleobacter sp.
CAATTTAAGCAAAGTTGTCTTGCCTGCTCCGTTAGGCCCCAACAAGCCAACCTTGTCACCACGCAAGATGGTGGCAGTAAAGTCTTTCACAATCGGGCGATCATAGGATTTGCTGACATTTTCTAAGTCGGCCACGATTTTTCCGCTGCGATTGCCTGATGCAACCGATAACTTGATCTGCCCCATCGCATCTCTTCGTGCAGCTCGCAATTCTCTGAGCTTTTCAAGCCGAGCAATACGGCCAACACTTCGGGTTCGACGAGCCTCAACACCTTTTCGAATCCACACTTCTTCTTGCGCTAACAATTTATCGGCTCGGGCATTGGCCTGCGCCTCAGAAGCGATCTCCTGCTCTTTTAATGTTTCATAAGCTGTGAAGTTTCCTGGATAGCTTCTCAAGATACCTCGATCCAACTCAACAATCTGAGTACTGACGGCATCTAAGAATGCACGATCATGGGTGATCAAAACCACAGAGCCCTTGAATGCTTTTAACAATTCTTCCAACCAAGTGATTGAATCCAGATCCAAGTGGTTCGTAGGCTCATCCAAGAAAAGAACATCAGGAACTGCCACCAATGCTTGCGCCAAAGCCACTCGTTTACGATTACCACCGGATAGCGAACCAATCGCAACATCTGGGTCCAAGTGCAAACGATCCAAAGTTTCGTGAACGCGTTGCTCCCAGTTCCATCCACTCATGGCCTCTAGCTGAGACTGAATTTCATCCAAACGATGATGAGAGTCATCATTCCACTCAGCAACACTCAGCTCTTCATATTCCTCTCTGAGAGCTTTGACTTCTGCGACCCCTTTAGAAACTGCATGAAAGACTGTCTCAACTGGATCAAAAATCGGCTCTTGCGCAACATAAGCCATGCGCAAGCCCTGTTGATATTGAAGGCTGCCATCATCAAGTTTTTCTAAACCCGCTAAAATCTTCAGCAGTGACGACTTACCGGTACCGTTTCGGCCAATCAAGCCAATGCGCTCACTGGTTTCGAGTGAGAATTGGGTCCCAGCTAGCAGGTCTACGTGGCCAAAAGCCAGTTTTGCGTCATTTAAAACAATTAAAGCCATAATCACATTATCGCGGTTAAATTTAAAAAGAGACCAAACATATGCATGGAGTAGATTTCATCAAGGACCTGGCAGTGATCATGCTCACTGCCGGCGTGGTCACGGTGATCTTTCATTACCTAAAACAACCAGTTGTTTTGGGCTACATCATTGCGGGCCTCATTATCGGGCCATATACAAGCGCTGTTCCATTTATTTCTGACGAGAAGACCATTAAAACCCTTGGGGAGCTTGGCGTTGTCTTCTTGATGTTTGGCTTAGGTCTCGAATTCAGTTTAAGAAAGCTGGCCAAGGTTGGCGCAACCGCATTCGTTGCGGCAATTGCTCAAATTGTGCTCTTGATTTGGGCTGGTTATGAAATTGGACGCTTCTTTAATTGGTCATCGATGGATTCCATCTTCTTGGGCGCGATGATGGCAATCTCATCCACCACCATCACTGTCAAAGCTCTTGAGGAGCTTGGCTTAAAAAAAGAAAAGTTCGCTCATCTTATTTATGGCATTTTGATTGTTGAGGATATTGCAGCAATCAGTTTGATTGTGATGCTCACCGGTATTGCCACGACTGGCCAATTAGCGGCGGTGGATGCAGCCATGACCATTGGCGAGTTGATTTTATTCATGACCATTTCTTTGGCAGCTGGCATTTTGCTGATCCCACGTTTATTAAATGTCGTGGCAAAGTTTCATCGCAAGGAAATGTTGCTGGTCACTGTTCTAGGTCTTTGTTTTGGCTTTTGCTTGCTAGTCATCAAGATGGAATACAGCGTTGCTTTGGGTGCGTTTTTAATTGGCGCCATCATGGCAGAGTCTCGTCATATTCACTCAATTGAAAAGCTAATTGAACCTGTCAAAGACATGTTCATTGCCATCTTCTTCGTGACCATTGGTCTTTTGCTTGATCCTGGTGTCATTTGGAAATATGCCGTCCCGATTGCGCTCATCAGTTTTGCCGTGATAGCCATTAAAGTTGTTTCATGCAGCATGGGTACTTTCGTGACAGGCCATGATGGCAGAACATCCATGCGCGTGGGCATGGGTAAAGCGCAAATCGGAGAGTTCTCATTCATCATTGCATCGCTCGGTTTGGCTCTTAACGTGACCAGTGACTTCTTGTATCCAATCGTGGTGGCCGTTTCAACCATCACCACCCTCTTCACACCTTACTTGATCAAAGGATCCGATCCATTGAGTGATTGGATGGGCAAACGCATTCCAAATCCAATTAAAAATGTGTTTGTGCAATATTCAGAGTGGCTTGGTCAAATTCGCTCTGATGATCAGATGCGTTCAGATATAAGACCATTCGTACGAAGAATCACATTCCACGTATTTGTGAATGCTTGCGTGGTCATCACCCTATTCTTGTCAGCCACAAAAGTCTTTACCTTCATCAATGGCTATGTAGACACTGGTCACTTGATTTGGTTCACCGCGATTTATCAGCAAGCCTTCATGTGGGCGACCAGCCTACTACTGTCAGCGCCATTCTTATTTGCTATTTATAGAAAATTAGAGGCCCTTGGCATGTTATTAGCCGATGTAAGACTTCATTCCAAAAAACATTCAACTGAAGATACTGTCGCCACGCAGATGCTATTCACTCAATTGATGCCAGTACTAGCAATTGTTTCTTTGATGGTTTTGGTATCAGCTTTGAGTTCAAGCATTCTGCCTCCGGTAGGTATGCTCTTCATCTTGGCCATCTTGATGGGCACAATCATTTACCTTTTGCGCAAACAACTCGTGAAGATCCACACTAAACTACAAGTGGCTTTAACAGAATCATTCAAAGAGAATAGTCAAACTCCTCAACCATGATGAGCGGTTTGATCTGACTGATTTTGGCTGTGACATGCTAACTAAGCGATAATCAACCCCGTGGAAAAAGTACGCATATCAAAACTAATGTCTGAGCAAGGAATTTGCTCAAGACGCGAAGCTGATAACTATATCGAGCAGGGCTTGGTATTGGTTGATGGCGAAGTGGTGAGTGAATTAGGCGCCAGAGCTTTTCCTAATCAAAAAATTGAATTGAAGAAAGCGGCCATCGCACAACAAGCGCGTCGCTACACCATTATTCTGAATAAACCAGTTGGCTATATTTCTCACTTTGACGAAGATCGAGAATACAAACCAGCTGCCTCGCTGATCACGCCAGAAAATCAATTTGTGCACCAGCTATCCGCTAATCTTCCAGGCAAGTTCAATACCCGAGGTTTAGCTCCTGCCGGTCGCTTGGATATCGATTCAAGTGGTTTATTGGTTTTAACTCAAGATGGACGAATCGCTAAACTCTTGATTGGCGAAAACAGTCCGATTGAAAAAGAGTATTTGGTCCGTGTTGAAGGCACTCTGACTGCAGAAGGTTTACGTCTACTGAATCATGGCTTAAAACTAGATGATGAAGCGTTGAAACCTGCCAAAGTGAGCTGGCAAAACACCGATCAATTGCGCTTTGTTTTGCGTGAAGGTAAGAAACGTCAAATTCGTCGCATGTGCGAATTAGTTGGTTTAAAAGTCATTGGTCTAAAACGCATTCGTATTGGACAAATTCCCCTAGGCAATCTTCCCGTTGGCCAATGGCGTCATCTAGGGCCGAATGAACGTTTCTAGAAGTTTTCTAGATAGCTCCCAAAGCAATCCATTTCATTTATTTTTCTTCAGTTCTGAAGGCATTTCTCTCAATTAAGAGCTTTTTTTGCTCACAATCTGAAATACCCCTAGGCAAAAGATAGGCTTCATGGGCAAAAAGGCTTGAAAACACCTAAAATACGGGCTATGAAAACACCTGAACTTTTAGCCCCTGCTGGTAGCCTGACCATGCTCAACACCGCCTTCGACTTCGGTGCGACGGCCGTTTATGCCGGTCAGCCAAGATACTCTTTGCGCGTTCGCAACAATGACTTCGGCAATATTGAAGTTTTACGTGAAGGCATTGATACAGCTCATGCTCAAGGTAAGAATTTTTACCTGGTTTCAAACATCTTCCCTCATGGCGCAAAAACCCGCACCTATGTCAAAGATATGGAGCCTGTGATTGCACTGAAGCCTGATGCATTGATCATGTCAGATCCAGGTTTGATCATGTTGGTTCGTGAAAATTGGCCTGATATGCCAATCCACCTATCGGTACAAGCCAACACAGTGAACGGTCACGCTGCTAAGTTTTGGCGTTCAGTGGGTGTCAGCCGAGTGATTCTTTCAAGAGAATTGTCTCTTGATGAAATTGAAGCAGTGCGTCAAGACTGTCCAGAAATGGAAGTCGAAGTATTCATTCACGGCGCATTGTGTATTGCTTATTCTGGTCGCTGCTTGTTATCTGGTTACTTCAACCATCGTGACCCAAATCAAGGCACATGCACTAACTCATGCCGTTGGGACTACAAAGTAGCCAAAGCTGATGAAGATGCTACTGGCGACATCTACCTTCTAGAAGAAGGTAATCGTCCAGGTGAATGGATGCCGATTGAAGAAGACATGCATGGCACTTACATTTTGAACTCTAAAGACTTAAGAGCTATTGAACACGTTCAGCGCTTAACCGAAATGGGCATTGATTCTTTCAAGATTGAAGGCCGCACCAAGAGCTTGTACTACGTGGCACGCACCGCGCAGGT
>CALKUJ010000369.1 GCA_937996825.1 uncultured Polynucleobacter sp.
GACGCTCTTCCGATCTCAAAGGTTGTGCGCTAATTTCATGAGATCTTTTCCAGTCATCGCCATTGATGGACCAACTGCCTCGGGTAAGGGGACTGTGGCTCAAAAAGTAGCAGAGTGCTTGGGCTATCACTATTTAGATAGTGGCGCTTTATATCGATTGGTTGGCTTAGCTAGCTTTAAACAAGGTATTTCAACCGCTATCGAAGCGGACTTAATCCCGATTGCGAAAAATTTAAATGTTATTTTTCAAGGGGATAGAGTTATTTTGGATGGTGAAGATGTTAGTGATCAGATTCGCCAAGAAGAAATGGGTAAACGTGCCTCTGAGGTGGCTGTTCATATGGGGGTGCGCCAAGCTTTGGTGGCAAGGCAGCAGGCTTTTAGGCAAAAGCCTGGTTTGGTGGCCGATGGCAGAGACATGGCGAGTGTCATTTTTACAGATGCGGTTACCAAAGTGTTTTTGACAGCTAGTGCAGAGGCAAGAGCCGACAGACGCTATAAACAATTGATAGCTAAGGGCTTTTCTGCTAATATAGATGTCCTTTTGCAGGATTTACGTGATCGAGATGCCCGCGATGCAAATCGCAGTCAATCGCCACTAAAAGCTGTTGAAGGGGCTCACCATCTCGACACCACGTCGATGACGATTGAAGAGGCGGTGAATCAGGTTCTGAAGTGGCATCAAGCTAGCTAAAACTAGCTGAGGTTACCGAAGAAATTTAGGAGCCAGTCCTTGCCACGCGAGTACTGGTATGTGCAATCTAACCCGTCAAGTCTTTTGACGGCTTTATAGTGAAAACTCATGTCTGA
This sequence comes from uncultured Polynucleobacter sp., assembly GCA_937996825.1. GTDB lineage: Bacteria > Pseudomonadota > Gammaproteobacteria > Burkholderiales > Burkholderiaceae > Polynucleobacter. Next base: position 811 of record CALKUJ010000369.1, read on the forward strand.
ATCTTTTGCAGCTCTATTTGAAGAATCCCTAGCCCGCTCTAATATGAAGGCTGGTCAAGTTATTTCCGCTGAAGTTGTGCGTATTGATCACAACTTCGTGGTGGTAAATGCCGGTTTGAAATCTGAAGCTTTTATCTCTGTTGAGGAATTCCTTAACGATCAAGGTGAAGTTGAAGTTCAACCAGGCGATTTCGTTTCTGTAGCGATTGACGCTTTAGAAAACGGTTACGGCGACACAGTGTTGTCTCGTGACAAAGCGAAGCGTTTAGCTTCTTGGTTGAACCTAGAGAAGGCCTTGGAACAAGGCGAACTCGTTACTGGTGCTGTAACTGGCAAAGTAAAAGGTGGTTTGACTGTGATGGTAAATGGCATTCGTGCCTTCTTGCCAGGCTCTTTGTTGGATACACGTCCTATTAAGGACACGTCTCCATACGAAGGCAAAACAATGGAATTCAAAGTTATCAAGCTTGACCGTAAGCGCAACAACGTTGTGTTGTCACGTCGCGCAGTGGTTGAAGCTAGCCAAGGTGAAGAGCGCGCTAAGTTACTTCAAAATCTTAAAGAAGGTACTGTGGTTCAAGGTATCGTTAAGAACATCACTGACTACGGCGCGTTCGTGGATCTTGGCGGTGTTGACGGCTTGTTACACATCACTGACTTGGCATGGCGTCGTGTTCGTCATCCGAGCGAGATGTTGACTGTTGGTCAAGAAGTAACAGCAAAAATTCTTAAGTACGATCAAGATAAAAACCGTGTGTCATTGGGCATCAAACAATTGGGCGATGATCCATGGGTTGGTATCGCACGTCGTTACCCACCAAACACACGTTTGTTCGGTAAGGTCACAAACTTGACTGACTACGGTTCATTCGTTGAGATTGAAACTGGTATCGAAGGTTTGGTACACGTTTCTGAAATGGATTGGACTAACAAGAACGTTGCGCCAAGCAAAGTTGTTCAGTTAGGCGTTGAAGTTGAAGTCATGGTTCTTGACATTGATGAAGACAAGCGTCGTATCAGCTTGGGTATGAAGCAATGCAAACCAAATCCATGGGATGAGTTTGCTCGTGCACACCAAAAAGGTGAGAAGCTAACTGGCGCGATCAAGTCAATCACTGACTTCGGCGTGTTCATTGGTTTGCCAGGCGGTATTGATGGTCTTGTTCACTTATCAGACTTGTCATGGCAAGAGACTGGCGAAGAAGCTGTTCGCAAGTACAAAAAAGGTGACGAAGTTGAAACAGTTGTTTTGGCTATCGACGTTGAGAAAGAGCGCATCTCATTGGGCATCAAACAGATGTCAGGTGACCCATTCAATAACTACACATCAGCCAGCGACAAAGGCAGCATCGTTGACGGCACTGTGAAGAGTGCTGATGCTAAAGGTGCTGTGATTTTGTTGGCGGATGAGGTTGAAGGCTATTTGCGCGCTTCTGAGATTTCAACAGATCGCGTTGAAGATGCCCGTAACTTGCTAAAAGAAGGTGACGCTGTGAACGCAATGATCATCAATATTGACCGCAAGTCACGCAGTATCAATTTATCTATCAAAGCCAAAGATAGCGCCGATCAACAACAAGCCATGAGCAAGTTGCAGAACGATGCTAATGCAGGTACCACTAACCTTGGTGCATTGCTAAAAGCTAAGATGGACAATCAAGGTAGCTAATACTACTTTGGTGTAATGTATCGGGAAATCCTCACTCTTTTTTAGGGTGGGGATTCTCAAAACCAATAAAAAAGAATATTGTTGAGTTATGGACGATTTAGAACGCAGTGATTCATCCACAATCACCCGATCAGAATTGGTAGAGCGATTGGCTCAGGCATTCCCACAGCTATTGCCTCGGGATGTAGAGTTGGCCGTTAAAACATTGCTCGACACCATGTCACAAGCATTGGCTGAAGGTAAGCGCATTGAGTTGCGCGGCTTTGGTAGTTTTGTGATGCACCACCGTCCACCTCGTCAGGGACGAAACCCCAAATCTGGTGAAGCAGTGATGGTTCCGGCCAAACATGTGCCACACTTTAAGCCGGGCAAAGAGTTGCGTGAGAGGGTTGATTTCCCTAAGAAAGACGACTCTAAAGAATGACCGCTTTTCTGAATGCCGCATTCAGAGCATTGCGGATCATTGGCAGAATCCTTATTTTTATATTTTTAGTATTGCTGGCAATAGGCAATACCCATCTGGTTAATTTTCAGCTTATTCCAGGTATCAGTTGGAACCTTCCCTTGATACTGGTTTTATTCATTGCATTCATAGCCGGCATCTTGCTGACCTTGCTCAGTGGTTTGACGATTCGCCGTTCACAACAAGATCGTAGATAAATCGTGTTGCAGATAGAAACCTGGTGGTTATTCGCCCTTCCAATTGTTTTTGCTTTGGGATGGGTCGGTGCGCGCTGGGATATGCGCCTGGAGAAGCGTGAAAATGAAATTGAACGTTTGGCGCAGCAGAAATCAACCTTCAAAGGTTTGAATCTTTTGCTCAATGAAGAGCCAGATAAAGCCATTGATGCTCTTGTGCAAATCGCACAATTAGATCCCGAGACCACTGAATTGCACTTTGCACTAGGAAGTTTATTTAGAAGACGTGGCGAAACTGAACGCGCTATTCGTGTGCATCAGCACTTGGTGAATCGAGACGATTTGCCATCAAGACATCGTGATCATGCTGCTTATGAATTGGGCCGCGACTTTTTAAGAGCTGGTTTATTGGATCGTGCAGAGACTTCTTTGAATCGTGTTAGTCCGCAGAGTAAATTTGGTATTCCGGCAAAAGAAAGTCTTCTTGAGATGTACCAAGTTGAAAAAGACTGGGCCAAAGCGATTGTGGCTTCTAAAGAATTAGAGGTATTACAAAACAAGGGTCGCGAAAAAGAAATCGCTCACTTTCATTGTGAGTTAGCAGATGAGGCTTTGCGTCGTAAAGACATTACTGCTGCCACCAAGCATATTGATTTGGCGATGCAGACATCTCCGAACCATCCGCGAGCCATCATTTTGCAGGGCGACTGCTTGGTAGCTCAGAATCAACTGACTCAAGCGCTTGAGATTTGGTCGCTGATCGCAAAAAATCATCCAGCTTATCTCCATTTGTTGGCCAATCGTTGGATCAGTGTGCACCAAGTGCTTGGTAAGGTGGAAGAGGGCCTTCAAGTTCTTGTGGACGCTTTGGAAACTCAAGCTGGGGGCGAATTATTGGACATCACTTTCAAGCATGTGATGACTTTGCGTGGCGTTCCTCAGGCTGAAACGTTGATGACCGAAGTGATGCGTCATACGCCTAGCTTAAGTGCTATGGCTTTGAGAGCCCAAGCTCGTTTGACCATGGCTGAAGTGGCGCAAGATACCAAAGCAGCTCAAGAGTTCAAAGCATCCCTTGACTTGTTAAAGCAGAGAACCAATACGCTGGCTCGCTATACCTGCGGTAACTGTGGATTTAGAGCTAAACGTTTTTATTGGCAGTGCCCAGGATGTAATCATTGGGAAGCTTATTCTCCAAGACGCGGAGAAGGATCTGCTCCTTCAGGCCCGTCGATGTAAGCCTGCTATATTGAATCAATATAAAGAGCAAAACAGACAAAATATAAGAACTACGAAAACACTCAAAACGCCCAAAACATTTAAAAGAAACTAATCGCTATGGACATTCAACTTTCTTCATCAGATATTCAAGCATTCAAAAAAGCTCGCTTATTGATTGTGGGTGATGTCATGTTGGATCGCTATTGGTTTGGCGATACCGAAAGAATTTCTCCAGAAGCCCCTGTGCCAGTCGTTTTGGTGAGCAAAGAGGACGAGCGTTTGGGCGGTGCTGCCAACGTTGCCAGAAATGCTGCAAGTGTGGGGGCTCAAATTTCAATACTGGGCGTAGTTGGTGATGATGAGCCTGGAAAACTCATAGAGAGCTTGTTACAAGAGCAGGGTGTGAAAAGTTATCTACAGCGCGATCCTGATTTGAGAACCACAGTCAAGTTGAGAGTTGTTGCTCGTCAGCAGCAGTTGATTCGTTTGGACTTTGAGAAGGCTCCAACTCATGAAGCTTTGTTAAGCAAGCTAGAGCAATTTAAATCTTTGTTGAATGAGGTTGATGCAGTTATTTTTTCTGACTATGGCAAGGGTGGTTTAACTCATGTCACGCAAATGATTGCTGCAGCAAAAGCAGCCGGTAAGTTTGTGCTGGTTGACCCTAAAGGGGATGACTACAGCAAGTACCAATCAGCTTCAATGATCACCCCAAACCGTGCAGAACTTCGTCAAGTTGTTGGGCGCTGGAAAGATGAAGCAGATTTAACAAAGAAAGCACAAGCATTAAGAGAAACATTAAAGCTTGATGCCTTACTTTTGACTCGATCTGAGGAAGGCATGAGTTTATTCACTGCCAATGGTGTGGAGCACGTCAAGGCTCAAGCCAGGGAAGTATTTGATGTTTCAGGCGCTGGTGATACAGTCATTGCCACCATGGCGGTTGCTTTGGCTGCTGGTTGGGCGCCTGGTAAGGCCATGGCTTTGGCAAACAAAGCTGGCGGTATCGTGGTGGGTAAACTAGGCACTGCAACTGTTTCTTTAGAGGAATTGCAATGACATACATTGTGACTGGCGCAGCAGGATTTATTGGCGCGAATATTGTGCAGGGTTTGAATGCCCGAGGTATCAAAGACATCATCGCCGTGGATGAACTAAAGCCGGCTGATAAATACCGTAATTTAGCTGATTTAGAGATTGCTGATTATTTAGATAAATCAGAATTTATAGCAGCGTTTTCCAAAGGCCATTTTGGTAAGGTCAATGCGGTATTCCATGAAGGAGCTTGCTCAGACACCATGGAGACTGATGGTCAATACATGATGGCGAATAACTACCGTTATTCAATGGATCTGTTGGATATTTGTACAGAGCATCACATACCATTCTTGTATGCATCATCTGCAGCCACCTATGGTGGTTCTAATGTATTCAAAGAAGATCGTCAGTACGAGAAGCCATTGAACGTCTATGGCTACTCTAAGTTCTTATTCGATCAAGTAGTTCGCCAACGTTTACAAGCCAAAGTTACTACTGCACAAGTGGTTGGATTTAGATACTTCAATGTTTATGGTCCTAGAGAGTCTCATAAGGGACGCATGGCTTCGGTTGCTTTCCATCACTACCATCAATTCTTAGAAGCCAATTTGGTTAAATTGTTTGGTGAATACGATGGCTATCAAGAGGGTGAGCAAAAGCGAGACTTCGTATCTGTAGAGGATGTGGTCAAGGTGAATTTATTTTTCCATGATCATCCCGAAAAAAGTGGCATTTTCAATTTGGGTACGGGTCGCGCACAACCGTTCAATGATGTGGCTAAATCAGTGATCAACTCTTTGAGAAAAATTCATGGGCATGCTGAGCTTTCCTTAACTGATTTGGTTGATGAAAGATTGCTAGAGTATGTGCCATTCCCAGAAGCACTGAAAGGTAAGTACCAGTCATTCACTCAGGCTGATTTAACAAATTTGCGAGCCGCAGGTTATCAAGAAGACTTCCTCACTGTTGAGCAGGGTGTCAGCAAATACATGACGTGGTTGTCAGATAATTCTGATTTTCTTGCACAGCCCATGTAATCAATCAAAAAACGTCAACCACTCAGTGGTCGACTCGTTATGAAAAAGCTCCATCAATCGATGGAGCTTTTTCTTTAAAGGAGTCTGAATGTTTTTAAATGTATTACAACCAGTTATCAACTTCATCATGGCCGCATTTGTGGGGCTATTCTTATTGAGCGGTCATGCCTTTGCCAAGGTCGAAATTAATTCGGCTGATCAGGCAGCCTTGGAATCAGTGCGAGGCTTGGGCCCATCTAAAGCAAAGGCTATTTTGCTGGAGCGAAAAAAGAATGGGCCATTCAAAGATGCGACTGATCTTCATACCAGGGTCAAAGGCATTGGAGAGAAAACTGTTGAGCGCTTGATGCAAAATGGTTTAACCATTAACAACAAAACCGTTGCCGGCCCAAGCAAAGATAAGTCCTCGACCAGCAGCAAAGAAGCATCATCTAAAAGATCCGCAGATAAAGAAAAAGAATCCGCCAAAAAAGCGAAGTCAGAAAAAGCGGGCACAGAAAAAACAGCCAAACAAAGTAGAAAAACTAAAGAAGACTCAAAGGAGGGTAAGCAAAATAATCAGAAAGGTAGAGAAGCTTCCTAAGTCTATAAGCTTATAAGCAATTGGCATATGACCTTGTTCAAAATACATTAAGATAGGGGTCATATGTCTACCTCACGTCCAAACTATCCGACTATTGCCCAAACTGTTGGCCATACACCATTGGTGCGTTTACAGCGCATACCTGGACCAGGCAATGCAGAACGAAATAACGTTATTTTGGGCAAGCTAGAGGGTAATAATCCAGCTGGTTCGGTCAAAGATCGACCAGCTTTATCTATGTTCATGCGCGCAGAAGAGCGTGGTGATATCAAACCTGGTGATACCCTGATTGAGGCAACCAGCGGTAATACTGGCATTGCCCTGGCCATGGTCGCAGCCATCTTGGGTTACAAAATGATTTTAGTGATGCCTGAGAATCAAAGTATTGAGCGTCGCCAAAGTATGGCAGCCTATGGCGCTGAATTGATTTTGACTCCGGCCACAGGTGGCATGGAGTACGCAAGAGATTTCGCAGAGCAATTGCAAAAAGATGGCAAGGGGAAAATCCTTGATCAGTTTGGGAATAAAGATAATCCCAAGGCTCATATCGAATCAACAGGTCCTGAAATTTGGGAGGATACTCAAGGTCAAGTGACGCACTTCATTTCTGCGATGGGTACCACTGGAACAATCACTGGTGTATCTGTCTATTTAAAAGAAAAGAATGCCAACATTCAAATCATTGGTGCTCAACCAGAAGATGGTTCTCAAATACCAGGAATTCGTAAATGGTCGCCGGAATATATTCCTAAAATTTATGCGGATGCAAAAGTTGATCGTATCGAATACGTCAGTCAGGCAGCAGCAGAAGACATGGCTCGCCGCTTAGCACGGGAAGAGGGTATTTTTTGCGGCATCTCCGCTGCAGGTGCCTTGGTCGTTGCTTTGAGAGTGGCAGAGAGAATTGAAAATGCCACGATCGTCTTCATTGTCTGTGATCGCGGTGACCGCTATCTATCAACGGGTGTTTTCCCCGCTTAACTGAAGAATCGATAGCTGAGCTGCAACTCAGTTGCAACTCAATTGCAACTAAGCAAACAGTATTGATATAAATCATGGTTAACTTGTAGTGAGTCTATTGGCTCGCTGGTTTGTTACTTTTCTTGGCGGGCTTTTTGGCATTCTTAGCTTTCTTTGTTGCTTTTTTGGCAACATCGCCAGCCGGTCTCACATCATCTAAAGCTTCAGCGAACTCTGCCACTGATTGAGCATAAAAGAAGCTACGGTTGTAATCACAAATCGCTAAGAAGTTCCGCAGACCAATCACGTAACGAACATCCGTGCCGCCGTTATTGCTAGGACTTGGTAGGTCAACAATCAGACTTGGTGTATTCGCTGGCAAAGAGCTTTGTTTCAATAAACCCTGATTGACCAGATCGCCTAACTGAAGTTTTGCTTTTGGTTCTCCATCAGCTAAACGTGCAGCAATTTCTTGTGCAGCCTGGTTGTTTTCAATTTCAAAGTAAATCGGCTCATCATGAACCCAGCCATGCACTTTGAGGAAGTTCGCAACGCTGGCAATAGCATCTTCAGGAGAATTTCTTAAATCAATCTTCCCATCCTTATTACCGTCCACCGCAAAGCGTCTGATGCTACCCGGCATGAATTGAGGTAAACCAATGGCGCCGGCATATGAACCTGTTTGATTCAAACAAGTCTTGAATGCTTTTGCTTGACGGTTCTCTGCCCAGCACAGCAGGATTAAATCTTCTAATTGATTCTTAAAGAGAGTTTCTCTGGCAAGTTTGTTGGGCGCGTTGGGGTAGTCAAACCCCAGGGTACTGAGAGAGTCTCGAACTGAAAAACCGCCCATGTGGCGTCCATAGATGGTTTCAACGCCGATGATTGACACAATGATTTCTGCTGGAATGCCAGTTTCTTTTTCGGTTTTTTCAATGAATGCACGATTTGTTGCCCAAAACTTCTGGCCAGCAGCCAGACGTCTAGGTTCAACAAATCTGCTTCGATACACTTTCCAATTCTTCTGAAACCCTGGCGGTGGAGGCATCACCAGTTTTTTAATTGATGGAATTGCTTTTGTGTCATCAAAAGCGCGCTTTAAATCAGTCATCGGAATTTGATGCTTTTGAGACACCATTTCTAAAAAAGCCTGCAAGGAGTCAGGGTTAATTGACTCTGCTTGGCCGATGATTTCAGTTGAGCTAACGGTTGGAGTGGGTGGAGCTGGTGGATTGGTATTGCCAACATGGAGGTTGGCGCAAGACGATAAGAAGATCGCGGAAATACCCCCAAGAATCAACTTGAGGAATGTGTGTGAGAGTGCTGTGGTGTTATTCAAATCAGGAATGGCTTTTATGCTGTTGGGTGAGTTGTCATCAAGTTGATAGGTGACATTAAAACAGTATTTTACGACTCTAATCAATAAGTACTTTCCTGATAATTCCTTGATGCTTTTCAGTAGATCACCATGAGTCTTGGGACCTCATTGTTTTGCCTCACCATATTGACGGTCAAAGTAGTGTTTAGCTGGTGATTTTTGAGATATTGGGTGGTAATCAGTTTCAGTGCCAGAACTCATAAGGCATATTAAAATACTGGCATTGAATAACTTATTAAGCAAATCCAGTTAATCAATCAAAATTGGTTCAATGATTGATGCAACGGGGTCTTTGTTAACAATAAAAAGAGTCTTTATGAAAATTTTGGTGGCTGTTAAACGTGTCGTTGATTACAACGTCAAGGTGCGCGTTAAATCCGATCAATCAGGCGTTGATATTGCAAACGTCAAAATGAGTATGAACCCCTTTGACGAGATTGCGGTTGAAGAAGCTGTGCGTCTCAAAGAGGCGGGTCTTGCAACTGAGATCGTTGCCGTCTCTTGTGGTTTGACTCAATCTCAAGAAACGATTCGCACTGCCATGGCGATTGGTGCCGACAGAGGTGTTTTGGTGGAAACGGATGCTGAGTTACAGCCTTTAGCGGTTGCTAAGTTATTAAAAGCTATTGTTGATAAAGAAAAACCTGATTTGATTATCTTGGGCAAGCAAGCCATTGATGATGACAGCAATCAAACGGGTCAAATGTTGGCAGCTTTATTGAACATCTCTCAAGCAACTTTTGCTTCAAAAGTTCAGCTTGCTGATGGTAGGGCAACAGTGACGCGTGAAGTTGATGGCGGTCTAGAAACCATCGCCATTAATCTGCCGGCTGTGGTCACCACGGATTTGCGTTTGAACGAGCCGCGTTATGTCACATTGCCTAACATCATGAAGGCTAAGAAGAAGCCATTGGATATTGTTAAGCCCGAAGATTTATCAGTTGATGTGACACCACGGCTCACAACCATCAAGGTATCCGAGCCGCCTGCGCGCAGCGCAGGCGTGATGGTTCCAGATATCAAAACTTTGGTAGAAAAACTTAAAAATGAAGCGAAGGTGATCTAAATGACTATTTTGGTAATAGCAGAACACGATAACCTTTCTTTAAAGGCAGCAACTCTTAATACTGTTGCAGCGGCTCTTGCATGTGGCGGCGATGTGCACGTGTTGGTGGCTGGACATCAAGCAGATGGCGCAGCTCAAGCAGCTTCTCAGGTCGCTGGGGTGACGAAAGTCCTTCATGCAGATGCTCCGCATCTGCAACATCAGTTGGGTGAAAATTTGGCGGAGCAAATTTTGGCTCTGACATCAGGAGCTACTTATTCTCATATCTTAGCCCCTGCTACAGCCATTGGTAAAAATACTTTGCCAAGAGTTGCAGCAAAATTAGATGTGGCTCAAGTATCAGATATCACCAAGGTGATCAGTGCTGATACTTTTGAAAGACCTATTTATGCAGGTAATGCCATCGCCACAGTCCAATCTCGCGATGCCATCAAGGTGATCACGGTCCGCACCACTGGTTTTGATGCGGTAGCCAACACTGGTAGCAATGCGGTGATTGAAAAAGTTTCTGCCGTAGCTGATTCAGCGATTTCTACATTTGTTTCTAAAGAGATCAATCAATCAGATCGTCCAGAATTATCTGCGGCAAAAGTGGTGGTGTCTGGCGGTCGTGGTTTGGGTTCAGCAGAAAAGTACCAAGAGTTACTAGAGCCTTTGGCTGACAAATTGGGTGCTGCTTTGGGTGCATCTAGAGCGGCCGTTGATGCTGGTTATGTGCCTAATGATTATCAGGTAGGACAAACTGGAAAAATTGTGGCTCCGCAGCTTTATATTGCTGTGGGTATTTCAGGGGCTATTCAGCACTTGGCTGGTATGAAAGACTCTAAGGTCATTGTGGCGATCAACAAAGATGCAGATGCTGCTATTTTCAGTGTTGCTGATTATGGTCTTGTGGCTGATCTATTCACAGCGGTACCAGAGTTGATCAAAGAGTTGAGTTGATCAAAGAATTAGGTTGGTGAAAGAGTGGGGCATCCCACTCTTCAGCACTAATTTTTTATTACTTCTCAGAACTATTTTTTGCTTTATTGAGATATCTTTTTGGCAGCCTCAAATTGACTGAGGAAGTGTTGTTCGAACGCAATCGCCAAGCCAATCATCAAAACTGCTGCACCAATCATCAAAGAAGCAATCACACACAAAATCACCAACCAGCCTGAAGCACTTTTTTGTCCGCTGTTGGCATTGAATTGAGCATCCCACTTTTCATCCGGTCTTAAGCCAAACACAATGGTGGTCAGTAAGCTGGCCTCGAATGAAATAAATCCAATCGCTGCCAAAATCCAACCCAGGGCAGATGACATGTCGCTGGCACCCAATAACTTCCAGCCCAAAATACCTGCAAATAGACTGACCATGTGCAACCAAGCCCATGGACTGCCAAGGCCTTTTAGGTAAAAAACATTGAAACCAGTGCTTGGAAAAAAAAGACCCAAGGCGCAGAAGAGAAGTTTATTTTTATGCATGAACTGATTGTATTGATTTAATGAGTCAGCGTTTTAATCTCTTTAAATCCTTTGACTGAAGTCCCTTAGTTTTTGAGTGAAAAACTCAAAACCTCATTGTCACGGGTCATGATCAAAAGTCGATCACCATCGCGCACGATGCTGCGATAGTTGCTCAAATGACTTAAAAATTTGTATTCCAATTCACTGGCAGCAGGATCGCAGGCTTTGCGGGTCCCGGCTATTTTTTCTAAAACAAAGCCTTTATCTCCGACCTGAACTTTGGCGGTGTAAAGATTGCAGCCTGAGTGCCCACTGACAGATTTACCATCAGGTGAAAAGTTAAGGCTCAGAGAGTTCTTATTTTCACCATGTGGAATTGATCTTTGACGAGTTTTCCCATCGTTGGGGCTGGTGTAATGCCATCTGATCAAGGTCCATTGACTGGCTTGCACATCTTGGATGGCAGGGGCATTCACGGCGTTACAAGGCGGCATGACTTGGGCGCAGGCACCCAAAAAAAGACTGGAACTAGCAAGAAGTGTCAAAAACAGGGTCGATGGTCTTAATTTAGTCATGCTTACCTTTAAATTTTGGTCTTCTGGTCAATTCTGCGATAGAATACGTGGTTTATTTCAGCATTGTAAGGAAATCACATGGTCGTCATTCGACTCGCACGTGGCGGTTCTAAAAATCGTCCATTCTTTAGCATCGTAGCTACAGACAAACGCAATCGTCGTGACTCGAACTTTATCGAGCGCATCGGTTATTACAATCCTAGCGCAGTAGAAACTGAACAAAGTTTCCGCGTTGCTCAGGATCGTTTGACTTATTGGCAAGGCGTTGGTGCCCAGTTGTCACCAACCGTAGCACGTTTACTTAAGGGTGCTCCTAAGGCCTAAGTTGTAAGTCTTGGTTGATGGAGGCTCACATGAGTACTGCAATGAAAAGTACTGCAACGAGTTCTCCATCTGACCTAGTTCTTGTCGGGCACGTGCTCGACGCTCAAGGGATCAGGGGTTTGGTGAAAATCAAACCTTATTCAAAAGAGCCCTTAGCTTTATTCTCAGCGCCGCTTGTTTGGTTATCTAAGCCCCCAGCCTTGGCGGACTTGGCTCGACCTATGGCCGTGAAAACAGCCAAAGAACACAGTGGGCAAATCCTGCTTGGTTTAGAAGATATCAATGATCGTGATCAAGCTCTTGCCCTGAAAGGTTCAGAGGTCTATATTCGTCGTGCTGACTTTCCTGAAGAGGAAGACAACAGTTTTTATTGGGTAGATTTGATTGGTTTACCCGTGATCAATGAGCAAGGTCAATCATTGGGCTTGGTGGTTGATCTGATGGATAACGGCGCGCAATCAATTTTGTGTGTACGCATGGAAGGTCAAAAAGAAGATCGTTTGATCCCATTTATTGAATCCGTTATCAAATCAGTCAATAAAGATGCTAGTGACCCACAACGTCAAATCGTTGTCGATTGGCAACTGGACTGGTGACCCCTTATATGATGAAGCCATGCGTTTTGATCTCGTAACTATCTTCCCTGAAATGTTTTCTGCTTTGACCTCTTGGGGGGTCACAGGCAGAGCTTTCGAGCAGGGCTTGGCGACGATTCATACTTGGAACCCAAGGGACTTCACCCAAGACGCTAGAAGAACTGTGGATGACCGTGCCTATGGTGGTGGTCCTGGTATGGTCATGATGGCAAAACCTTTGGAAGATACCCTCGATGCTGTGGCAAAAGATCAGGAGCAAAAGGGTAAAAAAGGCCCAGTGATCTTGTTATCGCCGCAGGGTGAACGATTTACTCAGAAAAAAGCTAAATATATCAAGGATTTAGAAGTTGTGACCCTGTTATGTGGTCGTTACGAGGCAATTGATCAGCGTTTGGTCGAGCGCCGCGTCGATGAAGAGCTGAGTTTGGGAGACTTTGTGGTTTCTGGGGGTGAAATACCCGCCATGGCGGTGATGGATGCCGTGATTCGTTTGATCCCTGGAGCCCTTGGAGATGCTGATTCTGTGGCCCAAGATAGCTTTATGGAAGGGCTTTTGGACTGTTTTCACTACACCAGGCCCGAAAATTATGAAAATTTATTGGTTCCGGACGTGCTTTTAGGCGGACATCACGCTAAAATAGCGGATTACCGTCGGAAACAATCTTTGGAGCTGACGTTAAAAAGGCGACCTGATTTAATTGATCAGGCGCGCAAGCAAGGCTTGCTGAGTTCTACCGATGAAGCTTATTTG
>CALKUJ010000370.1 GCA_937996825.1 uncultured Polynucleobacter sp.
CGTAAGCTGGACATACCTTCTCGTCTGCTCTGGTGTCATCACGATCTTCCTGCCGGTCATGGATACAATATCCTGGCCCTTCTTGTCATCAGGGAGTGGGAGGTATAATCCCTCATCCTGCATCTTGGATAGGATCTTCTCAGCTTCAGTATCCGCCCCAGAAGAATAGATTCTTGATGTGGGTGATCTGTTTATTTGAGCGTTAGAACCAAAGACACCCATGGAGCCTTGTCCATCCGCTACTTGTCTGCGGAGAAATGGGATCACTGACACTGCTCTTTCTGCCAGTGTTCTTGGCTCGTAGTAGTTAGGATCTAATAGGTAGTCGATTTCCCTGATTACCGATGGAACGAAGCCACCACCGAATGATGCAATCTTGCTAGCCAAGATGCTGAAAGAAGATGATGCCCACTCCCCTATGCGATTCATCGATGTTGCATCCCCAGTCCTAGACAGCAAAGGCACTCCAATCGGCGTTTTAGGAGGACATTTGAGCATCAGCTGGCTCAATAGTCAGCTTAGTTTTTATACGCGAGCAAACGAAAGCAAGAAAAATTTGATGCCATTCGTGCTGGGCCACGATGGTCAGTACCGCTTTGGTAACCATGAGGCATACGAAGGTTTAGAGGGTTTAGAAAATTTTTGGAGAGGTAACAAAAGCACTGGGTTCGTATTTTTAAATCACAAAAAACACGGGCAAATGCTAGTTTCGTTTGCAAAACATAATGCAGGCATCCTTCCAGTTGATATGGGATGGGTCACGGTTATTAGCATCCCTATTGATGCCGTGCTGGCTGGTGCCACAGAGACACGATTGCTCGCAGCAAGTGGTGTGATTGCATTGGCTCTGTTAGCTTGGTTAATGATGTTCAAGCTGACTCAACTTTTGCACAAACCAATCGAAAAACTGGTGCAAGCAATTGAGAGCATTGATGAGTCACATAACCAAGTAGAAGAGTTAGAGGGATTGCCTCTTGAATTCGATGCCATACGAACTGAACTCAACAAACTCTTAAAGTCGTTGAAAGAACGTGAAAAAAATCTAAACGACTTGCTTGACCAAGTCAACACAAGTTTCAAAGGCGTAACAGACAACTTCCCAGGTGTATTGTTTAGCCTTGAAGATTGCCGAGGTCATTGTTTTGACTTCACGTATTTGTCTAACTCTGTCCGTGAGTACTTCAACCTCTCTGGGCCAACACCAAAAATGGCAAAAGAATTTTTTGCAAAAGTTTTGGTTGATAGTTCAACGAAAAACGTTGAATTCATTCGGGATCAATTAATTCAAGAACATCCAATTGATTTTGTGGTCCAAACCAAAGGCAAGAATGGTGATGTGCGTCACATGCGATTCAAGGGACATCCGCGAAAATTAAGCACAGGAGCCCTAGCTTGGGATGGTGTTGCCATTGATGTCACAGACTTAGTGACGGCACAGGAATCCGCTACGGCAGCTCATGAAGCCAAATCAAAATTCCTAGCTACGATGAGTCATGAGATCAGAACACCGCTCAATGGAATTCTGGGGTTTGCACAAATTTTGAAAGATGAGCTCACTTCTGCGCAAGCTCAGAAAGATGTTCAAAAAATCATTGATACGGCAGATACATTGACTCGAATTCTGAACGACATTCTTGACTTTTCAAAAATTGAAGCAGGGAAAATTGACATCGAAAGCAAGCCTTTTACGTTTGTCAATTTGACAGAATCTGTAGGTGACATATTTACAGCTGAAGCCAAGCAAAGAGGCTTGGACTTTGCTCTAAATTTATCTGGTCAAGCAAATCTCACCTTGTTAGGTGATCCCACACGCTTGCGTCAAATCTTGACCAACTTGGTCTCAAACGCGACGAAATTCACTTCGCAGGGACAAGTTTCTTTAAGTATCAATGTGGCCCCGCCTATTGACGAAATAGCTAAGGTACAGATTGTCGTTAAAGACTCTGGCATTGGCATCACAAAAGAACACATGCATCGTCTGTTTCAGAGGTTTGAACAATCTGACGCAACGACTTTCCGCAAATATGGAGGAAGCGGTCTTGGTCTGGCAATTGTCAAAGGCTTGATCGATGCAATGAGCGGAAGAATCGATGTTCAGTCACGTGTGGGCATGGGGACAACTTTCTCAATTGAACTGGAGTTGCCTGCAGTACCAATAGTCGAAGCATCTGTAACGCTTGAAACGTTACACAAACCAGTTCAGCTCAAAATTCTTGTAGTGGATGACATTGAGACCAACAGAGAAATCATCTGCCGAGGACTTAAGAGAGATGGGCATGAGTTCACGCAAGCGTCAAATGGTCAGCAAGCACTTGAACTCGCTCAAGGTCAGAGCTTTGATTTGATTTTGATGGATCTTGATATGCCTATTCTGAATGGATTTGAGTCTGCTCTTGGCATTCGCAAAGATAGTCTAAACAAAGAGACATTCATGATTGCATTAAGTGGCTTTGCCTACGAAAAAGACATTGAAAAAATTCGTGAAGTAGGCATGAATTTGCATATCGCCAAACCGATTAATCTTAAAAATCTCAGAAACATCATTTCTGAGCAATTTGGGAC
>CALKUJ010000371.1 GCA_937996825.1 uncultured Polynucleobacter sp.
ATCTACACAGGCGAAGACACTCTTTCCCTACACGACGCTCTTCCGATCTGTGCTGTGACGATCAAGATGATTGCCGCAGGAGCAGTTCCCGCTGTTGCCCACCTCGGTGTTGATGCAATTGCAAACAGTGAATCTGGCGATGTGATCGTTATCGACAACAGAGGTGACTTGCACCATAACTGCTGGGGTGAAATTCTTGCATTGGGTGCAAAGCTGAAGGGTGTAAGCGGAGTCGTCGTTGATGGCGCTGCACGTGACGTTGATGCATGTGAAACATTTGGATTCCCTGTACATGCTCGAGGAACTGTTCCTAGTACAGCTCGTGGACGAATTGTTCAAGAAGCTTGGAATGTTCCCGTACGAATTGGTGATGCTCCAGTCCGCCCCGGCGATGTGATCGTCGCTGATGTGAACGGGGTGGTTGTAATTCCGATTGAGCGACTGGAGGAAGTCGTGAAATCAGCTGAGGAGATCATGGCTAAGGAATTGGCAATGCTTGAGGCATTGCAAGCGGGCGAATCAATTTTGGATGTTGATCGTCGGTTTAACTATGAACACATGCTACGTCAACCAACTTCGGAGAAAAAATAATGAGTCAATCTAACATTGCAACAGTCATTCGTGATGAGCTTGTTGAGGCTTTTAAAGCATTGGATACAGCGAGTGTTTCAGATGCTATGGACAAAATCGGCATTCCTGCTGGCTGCCATGGCATTAAACCTGTTGTAACAGGCGTAAAGTTCGCCGGTCGCGCATACACCGTTAAATATCGAGCCTGCGGTGTGGTTGAGCGAGGTACTGTTGGAGATTTTTTGGATGACGTACCAGCGGGTGATGTGATTGTGATTGATAACGGTGGTCGCACAGATTGCACAATCTGGGGCGACATCATGACAACACTGGCTCACCACAAAGGGGTCGCAGGAACTGTTATTGACGGCGTGTGTCGTGATGTCCCGAAGATTCGTGAATTAGGTTATCCAATCTTTACTCGTGATTACTACATGATGACTGGCAAGGATCGAATTGAAATTGAGGCGGTGAACGTACCTGTTACCGTCTCTCAGCGTCAAGTCAGACCTGGCGATATTGTTGTCGCCGATGATTCTGGTGTTGTCATCGTTCCCGCCTCAAAGGCTGAAGACGTTCTCAAGATCGCTCTTGAAATCGAACATGCAGAGCAAGAAATCCTGAAACGCATCGCGCAAGGGAGGACCTTGCGTGAAGCTCGAGCCGAACTTCAATACCATGCACTTCAGACAAAGACTAATTGATTGAAGTAATTTATTTCGTGCAAATGTAATAGCTCCATCTTTTCATACATGGAGCTATTGCTTACCGCTGAACAACTAGGTTGACTGAATCACTTCGATTAAACAAATTTCGATTCACCAATAATGAAAAGAATTCCCCCAATTAATTGCCTTGAAACCTTTGATGTTTTAGCCAGAGTGAGAAGTATGAAGAAGGCTGCGGAAGTTCTTTGTGTTTCACCTAGTGCTGTGAGTCATCGAATTCGACTCATGGAGAAAATTTTAGAAAGATCACTATTTGATGGCGTTGATTTTTCTCTAAGTTCTGAATCGGTGCAGTATCTTAAAGTCGTTCGGGAGAGCTTGGTGCTGTTGCAGTCTCATTCATTTAATTCGAATAGCTTCTCTGAAAATATCGAAAATTAGATTTGATCGTTAAATTTTTGGTTTTCCCAGTTGTTTGAAAACGAATTGCGCGTCAGCCATTCCATCGTTAATTTTTCTGGCTGAGTCCCGTTAAGTATGCTTTCGATGATGGTTGGCGACAACAGTGTCATCCTGAGTCGCTCGTTCACTGTGCTGGCCTCCAGTCCTTCTTTGATTGCGATCTCAGACCCACTCGCAACGACCTCTTGATCAATCAGACGTGCCCAATAAAAGGCTCGCGCAAGCGCATGCAAGAGTGCGCGATTGGTTGCAGGCTTTCTCAATCTGTTTTCGATGACTGTATCGCTAACTGGAATTGAGACCTTGCGTCCACCCCGCTGTCTGAACTTGAGTGGTTTAAACGATGAGACCTCTATGACTGGCGCCTTCAATTGAGAATCTTGGATGTTCTGGTTGCTCATAGGGCTTCCTCCAACTGTTTGCTTTGGTTGTTTGAATTCATGGCTTTGACGAAGTCACCCAATGCCTCGTAGCGCATAAGCACTTCGATTCCACTTGGGCTGACCACTACGCGTTCAATCAGGCTGTGAACAATCTCAACCTTCATCGGCATAAAAAACTGATTCCAAATCTCTGCCGTTCTACGCAACAACAGCACGACAGCCTGAGGCTCATCTATCGATGGATTGATCTGCTGAATCTGTTCCCAATACGCGTGCACCATCTGCTCACTGCGCAGGTACTCCATCAGTTTCTCTGTGACGGCTTCTTCCACGGTTTGCGCTGGATAGTTCCAAGACTGGGCAGCCTTTGCCCCCTGATGCATCTTCTTGTTGATCACGTAATAGCGGTAAACCTTGCCACTAGGTTTGCGGGTGGCCATGGGGATGAGTAAGTCACCCTCTGGTGTGTAGGCAATGCCTCGCAGCAAAAAGTCGTTGCGGTTTTTACGATCCCACGTTTTGCGGCAGCGCAGTCGGCTGTCATCGGTGAGTATGGCTTGCACTTGATCCCATGTGACCTTGTCAATCAAACCCTCGTGTTGGGCAGGGAAGGTTTCACCTTTGTGGGAGATCTCGCCGATGTAGGTGCGGTTGTGCAGGATCTTGTAAATGCTCTGCTTGCAGAATGCTTTGCGGCGCTTGGTTTGAATGCCACGATCACTCAGTTCCCTGACGATCTTCGTGGTCGATTTCTCAGCAATGAATTGCGCAAAGATCTGTTGCACCAACTCAGCCTCTTGGGGCTCAATCTGCAGTGTTCGGTTGTCAACTCGGTAGCCCAGT
>CALKUJ010000372.1 GCA_937996825.1 uncultured Polynucleobacter sp.
GGAAATAGTTTTAACTTAAGTGGGGGGTACTTTTCTTATACATGGGAGATGAAAGAAAAGGGCAGGGTAGTTAAAACTGATGTTTCTAAATTTATAACTACAATGTGCCCATCTGATCTTCGTTATGGAACTACAGACCAGATAAAAATAATGAGTATTTCTTTTGAATTAGAGCAAGTAAAGAAACCTAAGGCTCAAAATTCATTTTAAATATTTAAGGTATTCTAAAAAAAGCCCATGACTTCTGCATCATGGGCTTTTGTCCTTTTAACGGACATCTCAAGCGTTCCGAAACAAGACGCTCAAGACATCACTTCTTGAAACGACCTTTAACAGTGTTCGCAGCAAGTTCAATCTGACTGTCAAGTTCACCAGCGATAACAGCATCTTTTACCTGATTGAGCGCTTTCAGTAACTGAGCGCCGTCTGAAACTTCAATCGCATTTTTACCCCGTGCTATTTCCAGCACTTTTGAGCCGTACTTGATGGTCAGTGCCACAGAACCACTGTCTGTGACGAACCACCACTGGCGTACGTGCATCGGCATCTCAACTGTCCTAGTCTCACCCGTATGTCGATCACGCATTGAGCGCAAGCGAGTGGGAGCATAAATTGTTCCAGCACTTAACGCCTCCGCAAGTTTGATCTGATGGTGAATCTTTCCAGCCAATTTATTTCTGCGAACTTGTACAGCTGGCATCTGTGTGGGGCGCTTTGCTGCGACCAATTTCAATGAACTCAAACTACTCATTTTTAGCTCCTTTATTCGTTGATGAGTCTTATTAATGTGCTCCCACGATTGATTAATTCCTACCAATTCCAAGCCGTAACTATTTGGAAAAATAATCGTTTTAATTGGAAAGGCATAAATACTTGTTCGAACACTGGATTACAAGCAAGCATCGCTTTAAAGAATGCCGAAAACCCGTTCTCAGTTGTGTAGTGACGGTAGATGTGAGATTCAGCACAAACTTTGCAGAACTACTTTGCCAAAAGTAACCTCGCTATGCTCGACATAGCAAAAGACTCTGCAATGTATGAGGTTGCCTTACTTATGTGTGGCATTCCCCCAAATCAGTAGACAAATATGATGTCAAAACTGAAATGGAGAATTGCAAATGCAACGAGCGAAATATGCCCCTGAGTTCAAAGACGAGGCAGTCAAACAAGTCATCGATAAAGGCCACTCGGTTGTCGATGTAGCCAAGCGACTAGGCATTGCTGAAGGTGTTCTGTACACGTGGGTCAGCAAGTTCAAGAAGGCGGACGAACCTCAGTCCAGTGATCTCAAGTTGATGCAAGCCGAGATGGCCAAGCTCAAGGCTGAGCTAAGACGCACTACCGAGGAGCGCGATATCCTAAAAAAGGCCGCCGCGTACTTTGCAAAGCAGTCCGGGTGAAGTACGCATTTATTCAAGCCCACCGATCCGAATTCAAACTCACCAGCATGTGCCGCGTTCTCAAAGTTCACCGCAGCGGCTACTACGCTTGGCTGCATGAGCCGCTCTCAGCAAGGGCAAGAGCCAATGAGGTGTTGACGGCAAAGATCAAAGAGTTCTACGACCAGAGCATGGGCATCTACGGCAGTCCGCGCATCTTCTGTGACCTGCGTGAAGCTGGCGTGGCTTGTAGCGAAAACCGTGTGGCGCGGCTGATGCGTGTGGCTCAAATCAAATCAGTTCGAGGCTACAAACGCCCTAGGTACAAAGTGGGCAAGCCTTCATTGGTTGCGCCCAACCAATTGCAACGCCAGTTCCAACACGACGAACCCGACCAAGCTTGGGTGACGGACATCACGTATATCCGCACACATGAAGGGTGGCTGTATTTGGCGGCTGTACTAGATTTGCATTCGCGTGCGGTGGTGGGATGGAGTATGGGCCCACGCATGCAGACGAGCTTGGTGCTGGATGCATTGACGATGGCGGTGTGGCGCAGAAGGCCAAAGGACTCAGTGATCATCCATTCTGACCAGGGTAGCCAATTTGGCAGCGATGAGTTCAACCGCTGGTGCAAAGACAACCGACTGAGCCCGAGCATGAGCCGTCGAGGCAACTGCTGGGATAACGCGGTGGCTGAATCGTTCTTCAGTAATTTGAAGAGCGAACAAATCAAGAAGCGGATTTACCAAACTCGGGCTGAAGCTAAGTCGGACATCTTCGATTACATCGAGGGTTTCTACAATCGAGTTCGACGCCATAAGCACCTCGATCAACTCAGCCCCTATGAGTTCGAGCGGCAGCGTCAGACTGCGCTATGAAAAATGTCTAGAGGTTTGGGGGAATGCCAATCATGTGATTACGACAATGCCACCAAGTGAGGCATTGACTAAAGAACGAGTCAA
>CALKUJ010000373.1 GCA_937996825.1 uncultured Polynucleobacter sp.
TCAGCATTAAAGATGCGAGCGGCATTGCGCTCACTAGCAGCAACGGGTCCGGTGTGATCTAAGAGCTGACCTAATTCATCAACTGCGTTACATACGTCAGCACGCAACATGTTCTCACCAAAGAATTGATGGAACATTTGTCCTACCGGGCTTTTCAAGAAAGCCACGCCACCTGAGTGACCTGGGCAATGCCATGAGTAAGAACCATCAGACGCATAGTGCGTCAATGCTTTAAAGAATGGTGGCGCTAATGAATCCAAGTAAACCTTGGCTTCACGAATGATGTGGCGCGCAACGAATTCTGGGGTGTCTTCATTCATATGAATAAAGCCATGTAACTCACGCAATACATCATTAGGAATGTGTCTTGAAGTTCTGGTTTCGCCGTACAAGAAAATTGGAATTTCCTCGTTGCGCTTGCGAACTTCCATCACAAACGCACGCAAACTCTCGAGGGCTAAATCAATCTCAGCAGCTGAACCTGCGCCAAACTCTTCATCATCAATTGACAGAATGAAACAAGACGCTCTAGCAGCCTGTTGAGCAAATGAAGTCAAATCTCCATAACTGGTCAAACCAAGAACTTCCATGCCCTCAGTTTCGATGGCAAGTGCCAATGCACGAGCACCCGAACCTGAAATATTTTCAGTACGGAAATCCTCATCAATGATGACCACAGGAAAACGAAACTTCATAGCAACTCCCTACCAAGCAACCCCTATTAAATAAGGGGGTTTTTTCTTAAAAACGTGACTATATCGATAAAACCAATATTTCGCTGAATTTATTTCAACAAAATTAAGCGCCAGTAGGCCAGTTTAGCCATCTAAGCCTTGGATGAACAGGAAAATCCATCAAAAAAGCACCTATTTAGGTGCTTTGAGTGCTACTCATACTAAATAAGCCTCTGAAGGCTTTTAATGGCTTATTTAGGTTTTTGGCAAGGTAACGCCTACTTGACCTTGGTATTTGCCACCACGGTCTTTATAAGACACCTCACAAATCTCGTCGCTTTCAAAGAACAAGACCTGAGCACATCCTTCCCCTGCATAAATCTTGGCCGGCAATGGAGTTGTGTTTGAGAACTCCAATGTCACATAACCCTCCCACTCTGGCTCAAATGGAGTGACGTTCACGATGATGCCGCAACGTGCATAAGTGCTCTTACCCAAACAGACAGTCAAGACACTTCTTGGAATCTTGAAATATTCAACTGTGCGAGCCAAGGCAAATGAGTTCGGAGGGATGATACAAACGTCACCCTTGAAATCAACAAAGGATTTATCGTCAAAATTCTTTGGATCAACTATGGTGCTATTGATATTGGTGAAAATCTTGAATTCGTTTGCGCAACGAATGTCATAGCCATAACTTGATGTGCCATAACTCACGATTTTTTGCCCCTCAGGAGACTGGCGAACTTGGCCTGGCTCGAATGGGGAAATCATATCGTGCTCTTCGCACATGCGGCGGATCCAGCGGTCAGATTTAATAGTCATAAGCTCTATTTTGACATATCTGGGTGAGCTTGCTTTATTTCACAAACCCCAAGCACTTATGTCACATGTTCTTAATTGAACAACCTCTCAAAAAAAATTTAATAAGTCAGAACGGTGGTGTTTGGGTCTGTGGCTAGGTCAATCATCGTGACCATGCCGATCACCTCAGCCGTCCCTTCAAACAAGTCTGTGATCTGTAATTGTCTTTCTCTAAGAGCTGTACTACACACCTTGATTTTCACGCCAGTGCGAATCGCATCTTCGACGAATGCAGATAAAGGTCGCATCGATGGAGCAAGAATTTGCTGATTCTTGGGGTTATCTTTGATGAATAAATCCACGCTAGAACCAATCACATGAATTTCAACATCCATATTCATTGCTGCAGCAGTGGTTGCCATCAATAATGGCGTTACTGCAAGATTTGGCTGTTCAGGGCTGGTACGCCAAAGCTGCAGAATCAATCGCTTCAAGACTTAACCCTGGAGTGCTCGGAGCTCTTCTACGGTATTCACATTTGCAAAAGCAGCAACATCTTCGAATACGACATAGTTTGTTTTCATGGCCTCGAACCATTTGTCTATTTTGCGACCGCCGCCAGATAAAAATGGTAACAAGGTATCCGTGACAGAAGATTTCATCAAAGCAAATACTGGATGCGTTCTTAGTTCACCGTTTTCCATGGTGGCTGCATAAGCCACATCTAAATCCTGCAAGATCAAAATTTCTGAAAGTTTCTCAACCAAATCCATTGGAAATCTTGGTGAATCACATGGCACCGTCACCAAATAAGGATGTTCACAGTTCTCCAAGCCAGCCTGAAAACCCGCCAAAGGACCCGCAAAATCACCAATCACATCAGGTAAAACTGAAACACCCAAAGATTCATAAGCTGCTAAATTTCGATTTGCATTAATTTTGACAATATCTACCTGAGGCTCTAAACGCATGATCGTATGCATGGCCATAGGTGCACCCTTGAATAACTGCAAGCCCTTATCAGTGCCGCCCATTCGACGACCTTGGCCGCCAGAAAGCACCAAGCCTGAAATCACATCACGCGGTATGAACATTTACTTCCTTTGTATTTACTCGATTAACGCCACTGTATATTAAATAATGCTGACCACTGCAGCGCCCGAATAGAGTCATATTGACCTTGTTGGCCATTTCCAAACCCATCGCAGTAACGCCAGAGCGAGACAATAAAAATGGTATGCCCATTTGAGCGCCCTTGATCACCATCTCGGAGGTTAATCTGCCTGTTGTATAAAAAATCAAATCTTCGCCAGGCTGCTCATCAAGCCACATCAAACCTGCGATTGAATCAACGGCATTATGACGACCCACGTCTTCAATGAAATGCAATAACTCAACGCTTTGACCATTGTTTTTAAAAACAGCACAGGCATGCACGGAGCCTGCTTGTTTGTAGATCGAAGATCTGGTTCTGATGTGATCGACAATTTCATAGATTGCTGGCTTTGTTATTTCTGCTTTATCCGATAACTGAATGGAATCGATGTCATCCATGATTCCACCAAAAATGGTTCCTTGACCACAACCAGTTGTGACAACTCGACGACTGGTTTTCTCCTCAATATCGACAGTATTACCCTTGGTTGTCACAGCAGCAGACTCTGTGTCCCAATCAACCTGAATACTGTCTATGTAATCAATAGACGGCACCAAACGTTGATTGCGCAAATATCCCAAGATCAATGCCTCAGGAGCACCACCAAGGGTCATAAGCGTGACCAATTCTTTTTTATCAAGATAAATAGTAAGCGGTCGCTCACCAGGAACATGAATAAGCTTCTCACGACCTTGCTCATCGACCACTTTGACTTCATGGATCAATGGTGCAACGGCTTTAGATAGTTTAACCACGTGAGTTCTTAAAAGAAAAATCAGTAACTAAGAAAACTTAGTTACTGATTTAGTTTAGTGACTGATTACTTTTTAGCCGCTGGTGCTGCTGGTGCTGCGGCTGGAGCTGTTGCGGCAGCTGGCGCAACAAATGGGCCAGGATTAGTACATGCCCCAGGAGCTGGCGTGCCAGCTTTTCTATACTTATTGGCCACTTCGTTCTGAGATAAGCAAAGTTGATAGTTAGCAACTCTGTTACCGTGATCTGCTCTAGCTTTGGCCAAATCAGCAGCAGCTGCCTGCTCAGGCGTTGGTGCTGGTAACTTGGCCAAAACAAAACCAGAGCTTAACAATGTGACTAAAAGTAGTGATAGTTTTTTCATAATCGTCTCTTTTCTTGGATTTATGATTTTATTTTTCCAGACTTCATATCGTCGTACCAAAGTTCATGGTGCTCTTTGCCCCAAGCTTCGTCAACGTAACCAGTCTTCATGCCTTGCAACGCACCTTCCATGCCGATAGAACCAACATAGATATGACCCATTGCCATGACAGTCATGAGGATCGCAGCAACAGCATGAATAATGTGAGCTAACTGCATCGTGCCACGCCAGTATTCAATACCAGGGATTGGCACAATCATGTCCAATACCCAGCCTGAAGCTGAAACGATCAAACCAAGAACCGTAACACCACCCCAGAACCAAATCTTTTCACCCGCATTGAAGCGATGTGATGGGATGTGCTTACCTGACAGTAAACCGCCAAATGAAGCTAACCAAGTCAAATCACCCTTATTCGGAATATTGTCCTTAACATACAAGACGAAGAATAAAAGGATGCTGGCTGTGAACAAAGGACCTGTGAAGTTGTGGATATTCTTCATCACTAACAAGAATGCGCCATATGCGGCACCACCCATGATAGGCAACAAGAAGAACTTACCCCACAAGATGAAGATACCTGTGATTGCCAAAGCCAAGAAACTGAATGCCATTAACCAGTGAGAGAATCTCTCTAGGCTTGTGAAACGCTTCAACAAGCGTCCAGTCTTTGGCTCATGTAGCTTGATTTGGCCTTTGATAACAAATACTGTTGTGATTAAACCAGCCATGATGACCAATAACCAACCACCCCAAACAGTGATCACACCGTTACGGATAAGGCGCCATTGTTGGCCAGATTTCTGAATCAGAACACCCATTTCCTTGTTAGGAAAGTTCACTGAGTGAGCTACATCAGAATTTGCGTTTTTCCAAATAGGCTGATTGCTACCAGGTTTGTTTTCTGCAGCATCTCTTTGGGCTTGAACATCTTTAGTGACTTCCAAGATGTTCACAGACTCAACTTGTGGCTTTGCAGCAGGGGCTGCCCCCTGCGCAAATGCTACTGAAGCTGTTACAGAAAGTACAACGCTGGCAAGTAAGTTTCTTATTGTAATTCTCATACTGTCTCCTAAATTACTCGAGTAACTTACTTAGCTTTAACGTAGTCGTCTTGACCTTGACTGCGAGTCTTCAGTTGCTTTTCCCAGCTAACCTGATCACCCGAAGTCCAACCCTTTTCAACATATTTGTTGTCAGCAGCAATATAAGCTTTTTCATCGCCTTTTTTTGCTGCAACCACAGTTTGAGGCACTTCAGAACATGCCCCAAGTGTGAATGTTGTTGCGATTAAAGCTGCAGTTAAAGAAATTCTTTTAATCATGATTTTTTTCCTGGAGCTTGTTGTGGTTTACCGTATGCAGTACCCCAACCGAATACGTTGGCGCCAGCTGCTTTACCATTTGATTGACGCTTAACAACACGATTGCGGAAAATATCTGCAACCACATCGCCATCACCACCAATCAAAGCTTTGGTAGAACACATCTCAGCACAGGCTGGTAACTTGCCTTCAGATAGGCGGTTACGTCCATACTTTTCAAACTCAGCTTGAGTACCGTTCTTCTCAGGACCACCAGCACAGAATGTGCACTTGTCCATCTTGCCACGTAGGCCAAATGTACCAGCGCTTGGGAACTGTGGCGCGCCGAATGGGCATGCATATGAACAGTAGCCGCAACCGATACAGATGTCTTTATCGTGAAGCACTACACCTTCATCAGTTCTGTAGAAGCAATCAACTGGACATACAGCCATACATGGTGCGTCTGAACAATGCATACATGCCACTGAGATTGATTTTTCAGCGCCAATCACACCGTCGTTAATCGTTACAACACGACGGCGATTCACGCCCCAAGGTACCTCATGCTCATTCTTACACGCTGTAACACAACCGTTACACTCAATGCAGCGCTCTGAATCGCAGATAAATTTCATTCTTGCCATTATCGTCTCCTAAATTCCGCCGCTATTAAGCGAACTTCTCAATCTGACAAATTGTTGTCTTGGTTTCCTGCATCATGGTCACGATGTCATAACCATATGTTGTTGCAGTGTTAACAGCTTCACCACGTACGATCGGTGCAGCACCTTTTGGATAAGCATCCAAGATATCTTTACCTTGCCACCATCCTGAGAAGTGGAACGGTATGAATGCAGTATCAGCAGCAACACGCTCGGTCACCAAAGCTTTCACCTTGATCTTTGCGCCTGTTGGTGATTTAACCCAAACATACTCACCGTTACGAATTCCGCGCTTGTTAGCAGCCGCAGGATTGATCTCAACAAAGTTATCTTGTTGCAATTCAGCCAACCAAGGATTTGCGCGAGTCTCCTCACCACCACCCTCGTACTCCACCAAACGACCTGAAGTAAGGATGATTGGGAATTTCTCATGCATCTTGTCAGCAATATTCTTATCCTGAAGTGACTTGTAGAGGATTGGAAGACGCCATGCTGTCTTTCTATCATCATGAGTTGGATACTTCGCCATCATGTCAGGACGTGTGCCGTAAATAGGCTCACGATGCTGTGGAATTGGATCAGGGAAGTTCCAAACAACCGCACGCGCCTTGGCGTTACCGAATGGATGGCAACCATGGTTCTTCATGATCACGCGAATCAAGCCGCCTGACAAGTCAGTCTTCCAGTTTTTACCTTCAGCAGCTTTTTTCTCTGCATCGGTCAACTCATCCCACCAACCAAGCTTCTTAACTAGAGCGTGATCAAACTCTGGGTAGCCAGTCTTGATATCAGCACCCTTAGAGTGTGATCCATTCTCAGCCAACAATGTTTTACCTTCTCTTTCAACACCGAAGTTTGCACGGAAGTTACCACCACCGTCCATCACGTGTTTGCTGGTGTCGTATAGATTTGGACTACCTGGGTGCTTCATCTCAGGTGTACCGTAGCAAGGCCATGGCAAACCGAAATAGTCACCAGTTGTATCGTAACCAGTCACAGGATCTTTACCGCCCTTGGACTTCAATGTCTTCACGTCAAACACGTGCATCATGCGCATGTGAGCTTTTAGACGCTCTGGTGAGTGACCTGAGTAACCAATTGTCCAAACAGCTTTGTTGATCTCACGCAAGATAGATTCAACTTCTGGCTCTTTCCATTCTTTACCAGCGTATTTGGCCTTCAACATCTTGAAGTTCTTTGACAACTCATTGCCAAAACCAAGCTTGTCAGCCATTGCTTGCATGATGACATGATCAGGTACTGACTCGAACAATGGGTCGATAACCTTCTCACGCCACTGAACAGAACGGTTAGAAGCAGTCGCAGAACCACTTGTTTCAAACTGTGTACAAGCAGGCAACAAATAAACTGCACGATCTTTATTAACCTGAGCACCCTCAACTTGCATTGCAGCCATCGCAGCAGTTGCACTTGGGTATGGATCAACCACAACCAACAACTCCAACTTGTCCATGGCTTTCTTCATGTCAAGACCACGAGTTTGTGAGTTTGGAGCATGACCCCAGAAGAACACACCTTTCACGTTGTTGTCTTGATCGATAAGCTCATTCTTCTCAATCACAGCATCCACCCAACGTGAAACCGTTGTTCCTGATTTCTCCATCATATTTGGAGCAAACTGTGCCTTGATCCACTCGTAATCAACACCCCAAACATCTGCATAGTGCTTCCATGAACCCGCAGCCAAACCATAGTAGCCTGGCAATGAGTCTGGGTTAGGACCTACGTCAGTAGCACCTTGAACGTTATCGTGACCACGGAAAATGTTTGTTCCGCCACCAGTCTTACCAACGTTACCTAGAGCCAACTGCAAGATACATGAGGCACGAACCATCGCGTTACCGATTGTGTGCTGAGTTTGACCCATACACCAAACGATTGTTCCTGGACGGTTCTCATGAAGTGTTTTAGCAACCTTAAAGACTTCTGCTTCAGTAGCTCCGCAAGCCTCTTGAACGTTTGCAGGATTCCATTTTGCAAGAACCTCTTTCTTGATATCTTCCATGCCGTGAACACGGTCATTGATGTACTTCTTATCTTCCCAACCATTGTTGAAAATGTGATAAAGAACACCAAACAAGAATGGAATATCTGAACCTGAACGAATACGCACATACTGATCTGCTTTAGCAGCTGTACGTGTGTAACGTGGATCAACCACGATCATTTTGCAACCAGCTTCCTTAGCGTGCAACATGTGCAACATAGACACTGGGTGAGCTTCAGCAGCATTTGAACCAATGTAGATAGCAGCTTTAGAGTTCTGCATATCGTTGTAACTGTTGGTCATCGCACCGTAACCCCAAGTGTTCGCAACACCCGCAACTGTTGTTGAGTGGCAAATACGAGCTTGGTGGTCAGTATTGTTCGTACCGTAGAAAGAAACGAACTTACGAAGCAAGTAAGCTTGTTCGTTGTTGTACTTTGATGAACCAATGAAGAAAACTGAATCTGGGCCTGAAGTTTTCTTCAAGCTCTTCATCTTGTTGGTGATTTCATCAAGAGCTTGGTCCCAGCTGATTTTTTCGTACTTGCCATTCACAAGCTTCATTGGGTACTTCAAGCGGAATTCACCGTGGCCGTGCTCACGAATCGCCGCACCCTTGGCACAATGTGCGCCCAAGTTAATTGGAGAATCAAACACTGGTTCTTGACGAGTCCAAACGCCGTTTTCAACAACTGCATCGATGGCGCAGCCAACTGAACAGTGTGTACATACAGTACGTTTAACTTCAATCTTGCCCTTACCATCAAGCTTTGCTGCTGCAGAGGCTTTGGCTTTTTGAACCAAAGTTAGTTGTGATGCGGCTAGACCCACACCCACACCAACGCCTGAGCGCTTAAGGAATGTACGACGATCCATCATTGGGATCGCGGATTGCAAACTACGCGCTAAGCTACCGACCATCTGGGCGGAGTGACGAGAAGCAGCAACTGCTTGTTGTGATGTTTTACGAATCAGACTCATGGATAAACCCTCAAAGATTCAAGAGAAATAAAAAAACACTCGTTTAAAAATTAAACGAGTGTAGTTTTGTAATATTTACGGACATGATCAGATAACTTGTAACCCTTGCTATCTTCCATCATGTTAGAGGCTTGCTCAGCGATCGCTGTTCCCAATGGCGTTTGAGAAACAACTGCTACCGCACCAGCAGTAACACCAGCTGTAACAAAGAATTTTCTGCGCGAATCTTTGTGCTTGTTTTCACTCATAACTATCTCCTATTAATTCTTAACAATCTGCCACTAAATTACAAAAGTAACACTTGCATTTATGGTCTAACTATAAACCTTTCTAATTTTTTTTGCACACTGCAAATCAAATACTTGACTAGGGGTTTCCCTAAGTCAAAAGGCTTGCTGATTAGGACTTTGCAAGCCTTTTTATAAAATTAATTGTGTAAAAAATAGATTGATTTTTTAGAAGCTTATTCCACCATGTCCATGGCATAAGCTTCTACTTCAAAAAAGGCCTTGGCAAGCATCGCAACTGACTTGTAATGATTCGCCAAAGGGTGCATTTCTGTTGCATCGCACAATTCCTGAACCCAGGAACGCAAATGCTCATCAAAAAACTTTTTTTGCTGGGTTAAATTGGCAATGGACAGATCATCACCAGCAATCAAATATCGCATCACTTCACACAATGAGGAAATATGATCTTCGCTTTCCGTGATGTTCTCTGCTGCCTCAAGACCTAATTCCTGCAATGAATCGCGCAAACGCACCAAAGGCTTCTCATTCATAAAGCCTGACTGGTAGTAAGAACCATACAAAAATACTTCTGGTTTACCGATTCCAATGAAGAGTTCTTGATACTCATCTGCCCACTCTTTGGCAGATGAAGATGAAGCCACACGAACCAATTCATCCCACGCTTGAGTCAAGGCTGCGTTATCGGGTGCTTCAGCTCCAGTGCCATAAGCTGCCGATGCAGCAATGCGATGCAATAAATCATCATCAGGTGCTTGATAGAAAAGCGCTGCCAATAGACCGTAAAGGTCTGCACGAGCAACATCTTCCTCCAATCCATCTGTACTTAAAGAGGTGACTTCTTCATCTAATTTTTTTTCCATATCACTCATCAGACCACATCGTTATCGTTAGGTTTATTCATCATGTCAATCACGCGACAGTCACTGCACATCTTGAGACGCTCAGTTGCTGCACCAGAGAACGCAGCGTGCAATGACAGCTTACCCACCATCAACTCAACCATTTTCAAGGTACCGAATGGTTTGCCACAACTGATGCAATGGAAAGGTTTTGTTTCATTGAGCACCACAGTCTTTTTTCTGATTTCAGTGGTTTGTAAACGCGGCGCCAGAGTCAAGGCGTTTTCTGGGCAAGTTTGCACACACAAACCGCATTGCACGCAGTTGCGTTCAATCATCGATAACTGTGGCGCATCTGGGTTGTCGCGCAATGCGCTTTCAGGACAGGCGCCCACACAAGACATGCACAAAGTACAAGCATCTTGATTAACAATTAATCCACCAATTGGTGAGCCAGCCGCT
Source organism: uncultured Polynucleobacter sp. (assembly GCA_937996825.1). Taxonomy (GTDB): domain Bacteria; phylum Pseudomonadota; class Gammaproteobacteria; order Burkholderiales; family Burkholderiaceae; genus Polynucleobacter. The sequence continues at coordinate 10,261 of CALKUJ010000373.1, forward strand.
AACAGCAAAGGTTTCTCAGCTGTGACTTTGATTGATCCGTGCAACATCAAATGCTCTAAAGCAGCTTCCAATGTTTCACGTTTTTCATTAGCAAAAGCAAAAGTTGCTGCTGGACATAATGGTGCTTTTGCAGACAAAGCTGCAACTTGTTTTTCTAAAGCCTGAGGGCTATCAGCTTGCAAAAGAACAATACTGTCTTTCGCATAACCCAAACCTTCGAGCATTGATTGCGCAATGGTTACTTGGGTGGTCAAAGCTTGCTGATATTCAGGCGCTTCTTCACCACTCAGCAAAATTGCCACCTGAGCAAAACCATGAGCCAAGCTACCCAACCACAAGTCCATACCTGTAGAGGCACTGTGATGCAAACCAAATGGAATTAAATGAGCAGGCATACCCTTGAAGTTTGTCTTATCAGTGGCCGCAAGACGACCCAAAGATTGAATCAACTCCTGACCTTTACCATTGCTGTGCAATAACAAACTAGGCGCCAGCTTTGCACCAGCAGCTTGATAAGCCTTGGCCATCACCTTGATTTGCTGACCTTGGTAAGGAACGCTTGGGTAGTTGTAACGCATCGCACCTGATGGGCAAACAGTCGCACAAGCACCACAACCCATACAAAGATTTGGATTGACCTTGACCGTACCTTTGCCATCTCTGAATTGAGATTCAATGGCTTGTGTAGAGCAAACATCAACGCAAGCAGAACAACCTACTTTGCCATTGCGTCCGTGAGCACAAACTTTTTCGTTATAGGCAAAAAACTTTGGCTTTTCAAATTCACCAACCATGCCCATCAACTCAGATGCCGCAACGGCTTGATCCAATGGATCTGATTTTGGAGCGAAGTAGCCTTGAGGAGGCTGACTCATCTTCAAGATTGGTTCTTTTGACAAATCAAAAATCAAATCCCATGAATCCGTACGACTGGTGTCTACGCGATCAAAATTAATGGCGCCGATTGCAGAACAAGCTTTCACGCAAGAGCGATGGCTCTTACACTTATTCAAGTCAATTTGATAACTAAGATCAATTGCATTCTCAGGACAAGCATCCACGCAAGCGCCACAGCGAGTACATAACTCGAGATCAATCGGATTCTCTTGAGTCCACTCGATTGAAAATGCACCAAGATAACCCTTGAGGCTTTTAACCTTACCGCTGTAAACAGGAAACTCACGAAGCTGCGGCAAAGAACCTTTATCAGTGCACA